>NZ_JASHCQ010000058.1:0-507 GCF_047464035.1 Streptococcus mitis | reverse complement strand
TAAAGGTGTTCAAGCCAATTGTAAAGCGAAAGGAGAAAAATATGGCACAAAAGGCTCATAGTTTATCGCACACAAAGTGGCACTGTAAGTATCACATTGTGTTCACCCCTAAGTATAGACGAAAAGTTATCTATAATCAATATCGAAGTAGTTTAGGCGAAATATTTCATCGCTTGTGTAGTTATAAAGGAGTTGAAATTATCGAGGGTCACTTAATGCCAGACCATGTACACATGTTAGTAAGTATTCCACCAAGGATAAGTGTTTCGAGTTTCATGGGTTATTTAAAAGGAAAAAGTGCACTCATGATGTTTGACAAACACGCCAATCTCAAGTACAAGTTTGGGAATCGGCATTTCTGGGCGGAAGGTTACTATGTGAGTACAGTAGGGCTTAATGAAGCCACAATTAAGAAATATATTCAAGAACAGGAAAAGCATGATATAGCACTAGATAAATTAAGTGTAAAAGAATATGAGGATCCCTTTAGGGATAGTGGTAAGTAAT
>NZ_JASHCQ010000057.1:0-536 GCF_047464035.1 Streptococcus mitis | reverse complement strand
GGCTCTATAATATTTGTAGTGGGTAACCCCCTATAGATATTATAGAGCCGATTTTTGTGTAGAAAAAAAGTCCCATAAGATCTATAATGAAAAGCGATCAAACAACTCATTAGAAAGATTCATATGGAACAATTACATTTTATCACAAAACTACTCGATATCAAAGACCCTAATATCCAATTTATAGATATCATCAATAGGGATACACACAAAGAAATCATCGCCAAACTGGACTACAATGCTCCATCTTGCCCTGAGTGCGGAAGTCAAATGAAGAAATATGATTTTCAAAAACCGTCTAAGATCCCTTACCTCGAAACGACTGGTATGCCTACTAGAATTCTACTTAAAAAGCGTCGTTTCAAGTGCTATCACTGTTCAAAAATGATGGTCGCTGAAACTTCTATCGTCAAGAAGAATCATCAGATTCCTCGTATTATCAACCAAAAGATTGCGCAAAAGTTGATTGAAAAGACTTCTATGACCGATATTGCTCATCAGTTAGCCATTTCAACATCAACTGTTATTCGCAAGCT
>NZ_JASHCQ010000056.1:0-577 GCF_047464035.1 Streptococcus mitis | reverse complement strand
ATGAAATCAAGCATTAGTAAAACCAGTGGAACTTACCCTGACACGGATTTCCACTGGTTTTTAGGATTTTTATCAGACTAACTTCCACTTCTACTAGCGGTGGAACTTAGTTTGCGAATTTACCAATAAAAATCAGTAGACTCGAGTTCCTACTGATTTTTGTTATGGTTCGTTTGGATTATGCAGCCAAAACTTTGCGTCCTTTACGACGACGAGCTGCCAATACGCGACGACCGTTTTTAGTTGACATACGGTTACGGAATCCGTGTTTGCGCGCACGACGAAGTTTACTTGGTTGATAAGTACGTTTCACGATGAATACCTCCTCATAGATTTTGTATTCGTTTAGCCGGCTATAAAGTGATCAGTTACTAAACATACTTTACTATTCTATCTGATTCTTTCACTTTTGTCAATAGCTCAAGGCAAATGTTTCCAGCTTTTTCGAATGTGCTAATTTCTCAAAGTAACTTCCACTTGCCCAACCAAAGTGGAAATTAGTCTAAAACGGATTTTTATGGTGGAATTAAGTGTGAGACGTTTGAGTTAGAAATGAGGTCTACTATGACAAAACATA
>NZ_JASHCQ010000055.1:0-714 GCF_047464035.1 Streptococcus mitis | reverse complement strand
GTCGTATTATTACAGTAGAAGTACCAGTAACGGTAACACCTAAATCACAAAATGGTGGAGGAGTCATTTCTCAAAATGGCGATTCAACTGTTCAGATTGTAACGGAATATCTTGATGAAAATGGTAATCGAATTACTTCAGATAAAGAAGGAAAACACAATCCAATAGAGTTGGAAGGATATAAATTTAGTCATTCAACAACGGATGCTAAAGGAAATACACTACATCACTATAAGAAAGTGACAAACCCAATCAATCAAGAGCAACCAAGCTTCCCAGAGACTCCTACAACTCCAGAAAAACCAGTAGCTACTCCAGTTCAGACAAGTTCTACAGATTCTAAACCAGTAGCTGTTGAAACAGCCATAGCCAATGATAAGAAGGAATTACCAAATACTGGTACAGAGGATAAGGCTGGTCTAGCTAGTCTTGGACTTCTTGGAATGTTGAGTGCATTCGGACTTGTAGCTCGTAAGAAAAAAGAAGACTAAGAAAGAAACTTCCTTTCTAAAGTTCGATAAAAAAATAGACTGAGGTGAAAACTTCAGTCTATTTCTTTTGGCTATGAAAAAAACCTCTGGCAAGAGTGAACTGCACCCCAAAAGTTAGACAGAAAAAATCTAACTTTTGGGGTGTTTTATTATGAAATTAACTTATGAAGATAAAGTTCAAATATATGAATTGAGAAAGCAAGGTCAAAGCTTCAATCAACTT
>NZ_JASHCQ010000054.1:0-731 GCF_047464035.1 Streptococcus mitis | reverse complement strand
CCAGGGCTATAAGCCCAAATTACCAGCCAGCGCCTAAAGACGCTGGCTTTCACTTTGTTCAAGCCTTATTGCTCTTGACTCGTCACTTGCCTCTCAAAGAGGCTTTAGTATTACTTACCACTATCCCTAAAGGGATCCTCATATTCTTTTACACTCAATTTACCTAGTGCTATATCATGCTTTTCCTGTTCTTGGATATATTTCTTAATTGTGGCTTCATTAAGCCCTACTGTACTTACATAATAACTTTTCTCCCAGAAATGCCGATTTCCAAACTTGTACTTGAGATTGGCGTGTTTGTCAAACATCATGAGTGCACTTTTTCCTTTTAAATAACCCATGAAACTCGAAACTCTTGTCCTTGGTGGAATACTTACTAACATGTGTACATGATCTGGCATTAAGTGACCCTCGATAATTTCAACTCCTTTATAACTACACAAGCGATGAAATATTTCGCCTAAACTACTTCGATATTGATTATAGATTACTTTTCGTCTATACTTAGGGGTGAACACAATGTGATACTTACAGTGCCACTTTGTGTGCGATAAACTATGAGCCTTTTGTGCCATATTTTTCTCCTTTCGCTTTACAATTGGCTTGAACACCTTTATTGTATCGCGTTCGGAGTTTTTTTGGTATAACCTTCGACGCGCACCCGCATAGCGGGTGGTTTTTTTGTCTCGCACCTAACGGAGCGAGACGGACTAATAGTCACATAATAAAAA
>NZ_JASHCQ010000053.1:0-916 GCF_047464035.1 Streptococcus mitis | reverse complement strand
GGAATCTCTTCTCCATAGGTAAAGGCAAAGAGCTCATAGGCTGACTTTCCATTCAAAGCAGCACGTTTGACACTGTTGACATGAGAGCAGACGAGATTGATGTCCTCTTGAGTTAAGTTGTCAAAAGCAGTTCCCTTAGGTAGAATGTCTCGAATCAGTGTGTGGTTTTTCTCAATTCTCCCTTTCTGGTCAGAGCGATTAGGGTCACAAAAGAAGAGTTTACTCTCTCCTCGCACATCCATTTCGATATCATCAACCCTGGCAAACTCTCCACCATTATCGGTAAGAATGACAGGAAAGAGTTGGAAGAAATCTTTATCAGCTTCATGAAGAGTGTTCTTGATGGTATAGAGGTGTTTGGTAACCTCAAGGGCAGTTTTATTATCCAGAAGCCTAGCGAAGATAAAGTTACAGAAAGACAGGTTGAAGGTAAGTAGGACTTTACCTCCCATCCTCCCCAGAACTGTGTCCATTTCCAGCCAAGAGTCTAGTTGATTAAGGACTAAATAGTTTTGGAAATCCTCATAGGAACGGCCTTTTTTAGCTTCTTTAGGGATGGAAGGTAGTTTCCTTTTCCGTCTTTCTTTGAATTTAACGGCTCTGGCTAGGTCAATATGAGCGATAGATAGGTATCCTTTTCGGATGTGTCGATAGACGGTTGAGGAACTGACATCAAGGTTATGAGTTTTGAGGATATGATAGATGTGTTGTCCCTTTTTAACACCATCAGAAATGACTTTGTCCATGTCCCAGAAGGCCTTGGAATTAAGGGGAGTTCCTTCACGAGCTTCGACAAGAGTTTGTTCGTACTGTTTTTGAGCTTGTTTAGCAAGGTAGAAGATTTTTTTAAATCCACAATTTTGTCTTCTTTTAGGGCATCCATTACAGACAAAGGGAGCCTTATCGAGTAAAGGGC
>NZ_JASHCQ010000052.1:0-1110 GCF_047464035.1 Streptococcus mitis | reverse complement strand
TTAAATCTGGGAGATCTCCTACTTTAACTGTTGCTCCTTCTGGTATCTTAATTTGTTTTAGGACATCCTCTGGAGTCAGTTTTTCTTTTGTTATTGGTGTTTCAATTGGTGTAATTGGTGTTACATTAACCGGAACTTCAACGGTAATTGTTTTGCCATTTGGTAATTCTACCGTTACTTTAACTGGAGTTTTCTTACCTGGGGTTGTTAAGTCTGGAATGTTCTCAACATTCGTAACTTTACCGCCTTCTGGAATGGTAATTCCCTTGGTGTAATCCTCTGGAGTTAATGGTGTATCTGTTACAGGTGTTTCAATTCCAGTAGATGGCGTTACATTAACCGGAACTTCTACAGTAATTGTTTTGCCATTTGGTAATTCTACCGTTACTTTAACTGGGTCTTTCTTACCTGGCGTTGTTAAGTCTGGAATGTTCTCAACATTCGTAACTTTACCGCCTTCTGGAATGGTAATTCCCTTGGTGTAATCCTCTGGAGTTAATGGTGTATTCGTAACTGGGGTTTCGATACCTTTAACTGGTGTTACATTAACCGGAACTTCAACGGTAATTGTTTTGCCATTTGGTAATTCTACTGTTACTTTAACCGGCTCTTTCTTACCTGGGGTTGTTAAGTCTGGAATATTCTCAACATTCGTAACTTTACCGCCTTCTGGAATGGTAATTCCCTTAGTGTAATCCTCTGGAGTTAATGGTGTATTCGTAACTGGGGTTTCGATACCTTTAACTGGTGTTACATTAACCGGAACTTCAACGGTAATTGTTTTGCCATTTGGTAATTCTACCGTTACTTTAACTGGAGTTTTCTTACCTGGGGTTGTTAAGTCTGGAATGTTCTCAACATTCGTAACTTTACCGCCTTCTGGAATGGTAATTCCCTTGGTGTAATCCTCTGGATTTAATGGTGTATTCGTAACTGGGGTTTCGATACCTTTAACTGGTGTTACATTAACCGGAACTTCAACGGTAATTGTTTTGCCATTTGGTAATTCTACCGTTACTTTAACTGGAGTTTTCTTACCTGGCGTTGTTAAGTCTGGAACATTTTCTACATTCGTTACCTTACCACCTTCTGGAATGGTAATTCCCTTGG
>NZ_JASHCQ010000051.1:0-1142 GCF_047464035.1 Streptococcus mitis | reverse complement strand
AATGTAACACCAATTACACCAATTGAAACACCAATAACAAAAGAAAAACTGACTCCAGAGGATGTCCTAAAACAAATTAAGATACCAGAAGGAGCAACAGTTAAAGTAGGAGATCTCCCAGATTTAACAACACCAGGTAAGAAAGATCCAGTGAAAGTAACAATTACATTACCAAATGGAAAAATTGTTACGGTAGAAGTACCGGTGAATGTAACACCTATTGAGGATATTGTTAAAAAACAAGGGGATCCAATTACTGCTGAGGATGTTGAAAAACACATTCCAAAAGGAGTAAAAGTTATCTCGATTGGAGATAAACCAACAACTGATATACCAGGTGAAAGACCAAGTATTCCAGTTGTGATTGAATTACCAAATGGAATTCGAGTAACTATGGATATACCAGTAATCGTAACACCGAAAGTAACACCGGTAGTAGTTCCTGTAGGAACACCAGTTACACCAGAAGATGTTAAGAAACATATCGAATTACCAAAAGGATGGACTGTAACAAAAGTCGGAGAAATTCCAACAACTACAACTCCAGGAACAAAACCAGTTGTTCCAGTGGAAATTGAATTACCAGATGGACGTAAGATTACAGTTGATGTACCAGTCATCGTAACGCCAACTGTTAGACAAATAGTTGTACCACAAGGAACACCGATTACACCAGATGATGTAAAAGGTCATATTGACTTACCAAAAGAACCAGGATGGGAAATTGTAGAAGTAGGAGAAATTCCAACAACAATTCCAGCTGGAGTAAAACCAAGCGTTAAAGTGAAAATCAAAGTTCCAACTGGTGAGATTATTGAAGTAGATGTGCCTGTAATCGTAACACCGAAAGTAACACCTATTGTAGTGGAAGTTGGAACTCCTATTACAGAAGATGATGTTAAGAAGAAAGTCGATTTACCAGAAGGATGGGAAATTGTTGAAGTAGGAAAAATCCCAACAACTGAAACACCTGGAGCAAAACCAGTGGTTAAAGTGAAAGTAAAATTACCGGATGGTCGTATTATTACAGTAGAAGTACCAGTAACGGTAACACCTAAATCACAAAATGGTGGAGGAGTCATTTCTCAAAATGGCGATTCAACTGTTCAGATTGTAACGGAATATCTTGATGAAAATGGTAA
>NZ_JASHCQ010000050.1:0-1236 GCF_047464035.1 Streptococcus mitis | reverse complement strand
GCGTTGGAATAGGGTAGTTGAAGGGCGTTGGCAATTTTCTCTTTATCCTTGAGGAAGGTTTTAAAGACAGTCTGAAAAAGAGGATGAACCTGCTTTAGATTGTCCTCAATGAGCCCGAAAAATTTATTCGGTTCCTTATTCTGAAAGTGGAAAAGCAAGAGCTGATAGAGATGATAGTGATATTTCAAGTCTTCTGAATAGCTCAAAAGCTTGTCTAGAATTTCTTTATTGGTTAAGTGCATACGAAAAGTAGGGCGATAAAAACGTTTATCGCTGAGCTTACGACTATCCTGTTGAATGAGTTTCCAGTAACGCTTGATAGCCTTGTATTCATGGGATTTTCGATGAAACTGATTCATGATTTGGACACGCACACGACTCATAGCACGGCTGAGATGTTGGACAATATGGAAACGATCCAACACGATTTTAGCGTTTGGAAAAAGCTGTTTAACCAAGTCATAGTAAGGGCTAAACATATCCATAGTAATGATTTTCACTCGACATCGGACGACTCTATCATATTTAAGAAAGTGATTTCGAATAATAGCTTGTGTTCTACCCTCAAGAACAGTGATGATATTGAGATTGTCAAAATCTTGCGCAATGAAACTCATCTTTCCCTTGGTAAAGGAGTACTCATCCCAAGACATAGTCTTTGGAAGCCGAGAAAAATCATGCTTAAAGTGAAAATCATTGAGTTTGCGAATAACAGTTGAAGTTGAAATGCCAAGCTGATGAGCAATATCGGTCATAGAAGTTTTTTCAATCAGCTTCTGAGCAATTTTTTGGTTGATGATACGAGGGATTTGATGATTTTTCTTTACTAGAGGAGTCTCAGCAACCATCATTTTTGAGCACTGATAGCACTTAAAACGACGTTTTCTAAGGAGGATTCTAGTAGGCATACCAGTAGTTTCAAAGTAAGGAACCTTAGACGGTTTTTGAAAGTCATATTTTTTCATTTGACTTCCGCAATCAGGACAAGATGGAGCCTCATAATCCAGTTTAGCGATGATTTCCTTGTGTGTATCCCTATTGATGATATCTATAATTTGGATATTTGGGTCTTTGATATCGAGTAGTTTTGTGATAAAATGTAATTGTTCCATATGAATCTTTCTAATGAGTTGTTTGGTCACTTTTCATTATAGATCTTATGGGACTTTTTTTCTACACAAAAATAGGCTCCATAAGATTCATAGGGGATTTACCCACTACAAATATTATAGAGCC
>NZ_JASHCQ010000049.1:0-1416 GCF_047464035.1 Streptococcus mitis | reverse complement strand
GGCTCTATAATATTTGTAGTGGGTAAATCCCCTATAGATATTATGGAGCCTATTTTTGTGTAGAAAAAAAGTCCCATATGACCTATAATGAAAAGCGACGAAACAACTCATTAGAAAGAATCATATGGAACAATTACATTTTATCACAAAACTACTCGATATCAAAGACCCTAATATCCAATTTATGGATATCATCAATAGGGATACTCACAAAGAAATCATCGCTAAACTAGATTATGAGGCACCATCTTGCCCTGATTGCGGAAGTCAAATGAAGAAATATGACTTTCAAAAACCGTCGAAAATTCCTTACCTTGAAACAACTGGTATGCCTACTAGAATCCTCCTTAAAAAGCGTCGATTCAAGTGCTATCATTGCTCGAAAATGATGGTTTCTGAGACTTCTATCGTCAAGAAGAATCATCAAATTCCCCGTATTATCAACCAAAAAATTGCGCAAAAATTGATTGAAAAAACTTCTATGACCGATATTGCCCATCAGCTTTCCATTTCAACTTCAACTGTCATTCGAAAGATCAATGATTTCAACTTTAAGCATGATTTTTCTCGTCTTCCAAAGATTATGTCCTGGGACGAGTATGCCTTCACTAAAGGAAAGATGAGTTTCATTGCACAAGACTTTGATAATCTCAATATCATCACCGTTCTTGAAGGAAGAACACAGGCTATCATCCGAAATCATTTTCTTCGATACGATAGAGCTGTCCGTTGTCAGGTGAAAATCATTACGATGGATATGTTTAGTCCTTATTATGACTTGGCTAAACAGCTTTTTCCTAACGCTAAAATCGTTCTCGACCGCTTTCACATTGTCCAACATCTCAGCCGTGCTATGAGTCGTGTGCGTGTCCAAATTATGAATCAGTTTGAGCGAAAATCCCATGAATACAAGGCTATCAAGCGTTACTGGAAACTCATTCAACAAGATAGTCGTAAACTCAGTGATAAGCGATTTTATCGCCCTACTTTTCGTATGCACTTAACAAATAAAGAAATTCTAGACAAGCTTTTGAGCTATTCAGAAGAGTTGAAACACCACTACAATCTCTATCAACTCTTGCTTTTTCACTTTCAGAACAAGGAACCTGACAAATTCTTCGGACTTATTGAGGACAATCTAAAGCAGGTTCATCCTCTTTTTCAGACTGTCTTTAAAACCTTCCTCAAGGATAACGAAAAGATTGTCAACGCCCTTCAACTACCCTATTCCAACGCCAAATTGGAAGCAACCAATAATCTCATCAAACTTATCAAGCGAAATGCCTTTGGTTTTCGGAACTTTGAAAACTTCAAAAAACGGATTTTTATCGCTCTGAATATCAAAAAAGAAAGGACGAATTTCGTCCTTTCTCGATCTTAGCTTTTCTTCAACCCACTACAGTTGACAAAGAGCCA
>NZ_JASHCQ010000048.1:0-1435 GCF_047464035.1 Streptococcus mitis | reverse complement strand
TGTACTGCACCCCAAAAGTTAGACAGAAAAAATCTAACTTTTGGGGTGTTTTATTATGAAATTGAGTTATGATGATAAAGTTCAGATCTATGAACTTAGAAAACAAGGATATAGCTTAGAGAAGCTTTCAAATAAATTTGGGATAAACAATTCTAATCTTAGGTACATGATTAAATTGATTGATCGTTATGGAATAGAAATCGTCAAAAAAGGAAAGAATTGTTACTATTCTCCTGAACTAAAACAAGAGATCATTGATAAAGTTCTTCTTGAGGGGCATTCACAAATTAGGGCGTCTATGGATTATGCTCTTCCAAGTAGTGGATTACTTTCGAATTGGCTGGCACAATACAAGAAAAACGGGTATACTATTGTTGAGAAAACAAGAGGGAGACCACCTAAAATGGGACGTAAGCCAAAGAAGAGATTTGAAGATATGACAGAATTAGAACGTCTTCAAGCAGAAAATGAGTACTTGAGAGCGGAGAATGCCATTCTAAAAAAGTTGAGAGAACTCCGATTGAGGGACGAAAAGAAGCAAGAAGAAAAACGGAAATTGTTCAAGGACTTGTAACAGAGTTTTCTTTAGATATCCTTCTAAAGATTATTAAGCTTGCCCGTTCAACTTATTATTACCACTTAAAACAGCTGGATCAAAGCGATAAAGATTATGATATTAAAGCTGAAATTCAGTCAACTTATACTGAGCATAAAGGAAATTACGGCTATCGTCGCATGACTCTAGAATTACGAAATCGTGGCTTCGTAGTGAACCATAAGAAGGTGCAGCGTCTGATGAAAGTACTTGGTTTAACGGCTCGAATTCGCCGTAAACGGAAGTATTCTTCCTACCAAGGAGAGGTTGGCAAGAAAGCAGATAATCTTATTCAACGTCAATTTGAAGCAACCAAACCAATGCAAAAGTGCTACACAGATGTGACAGAATTTGCCATTCCAGCAAGCAGCCAAAAGCTTTATTTATCACCAGTTTTAGATGGCTTTAACAGCGAAATTATCTCCTACAATCTTTCTACTTCGCCGAACTTAGTACAAATGAAAGCTATGCTAGAACAAGCCTTTACAGAGAACCATTACGAAAATACAATTCTCCATAGTGATCAAGGATGGCAATACCAACACGATTTTTATCATCATTTTTTAAAGAATAAGGGAATCCAACCATCTATGTCACGTAAGGGAAATAGTCCAGATAACGGTATGATGGAATCTTTCTTTGGCATTCTTAAGTCTGAAATGTTTTATGGTTATGAGAATACGTTTCAGTCACTTGAACACTTGGAACAAGCTATTGTAGACTATATTGATTACTACAACAACAAACGAATTAAGGTAAAACTAAAAGGACTTAGCCCTGTACAATACAGAACTAAATCCTTTGCTTAAATTAATTGTCTAACTTTTTGGGGTCAGTACA
>NZ_JASHCQ010000047.1:0-1438 GCF_047464035.1 Streptococcus mitis | reverse complement strand
TGAACTGCACCCCAAAAGTTAGACAGAAAAAATCTAACTTTTGGGGTGTTTTATTATGAAATTAACTTATGAAGATAAAGTTCAAATATATGAATTGAGAAAGCAAGGTCAAAGCTTCAATCAACTTTCAAAAAGATTTGGTGTGGATGTTTCTGGTCTAAAGTACATGGTGAAATTAATTGAACGTTACGGAATAGAAATCGTCAAAAAGGGGAAGAATCGTTACTATTCCCCTGAATTAAAGCAAGAAATGATTGATAAAGTCCTACTTGAAAGTCGTTCACGAATAAGTGTGGCTTTAGACTATGATTTACCCAATCCTTCGCTGTTGAAAAATTGGATAGCACAATACAAGAAAAACGGGTATACTATTGTTGAGAAAACAAGAGGGAGAGTACCTAAAATGGGACGTAAACGTAAGAAAACTTGGGAAGAAATGACAGAACTAGAGCGACTCCAAGAGGAGAATGAACGCTTACGTACCGAGGTGGCTTACCTAAAAAAGTTAAAAGAGCTAGAAGACAGGGACGAAGCCTTAAAGCGAGAAAGGCAGAGACAATTAGAGAAATGGCTTCAGGAGGATTTCGACTAGATTTACTTCTTGAAACAGCTCATTTAGCTCGCTCGACTTATTACTACCAGTTGAAGCAACTGGAGGGACTTGACAAAGATAAAGAGTTTAAAGACGAAATTCAGTGGATTTATAATGAACATAAAGGCAATTATGGTTATCGACGAATGACTCTTGAACTAAAGAATCGAGGTTATTCGGTCAATCATAAGAAGGTCCAACGTCTGATGAAGGTCCTTGGTTTAAGCGCTCGAATTCGTCGGAAACGAAAGTATTCTTCTTACCAAGGAGAGATTGGCAAGAAAGCGGACAATCTTATTCAACGTCAATTTGAAGCAACCAAACCAATGGAAAAGTGCTATACGGATGTAACAGAGTTTGCCATTCCAAAGAGTACGCAGAAATTGTATTTATCGCCTGTTTTAGATGGCTTTAACAGCGAAATTATTGCTTTTAATCTTTCTTGTTCTCCTAATTTAGAACAAGTAAAAACGATGTTGGAACAGGCCTTCACAGAGAAACACTACGAGAATACGATTCTCCATAGTGACCAAGGTTGGCAATACCAACACGATTCTTATCATCGGTTCCTAGAGAGTAAGGGAATTCAAGCCTCTATGTCACGTAAGGGAAATAGTCCAGATAACGGCATGATGGAATCCTTCTTTGGTATTCTTAAGTCTGAGATGTTTTATGGTTATGAGAAGTCGTTTAAATCACTTGAGCAATTGGAACAAGCCATTGTAGACTATATTGATTACTACAACAATAAACGAATTAAGGTAAAACTAAAAGGACTCAGTCCTGTGCAATACAGAACTAAATCCTTCGCATAAATTAATTGTCTAACTTTTTGGGGTCAGTACA
>NZ_JASHCQ010000046.1:0-1543 GCF_047464035.1 Streptococcus mitis | reverse complement strand
CGTAACTTCTCAAAGTAACTTCCACCTCTCTCCCAAAACTGGAAGTTAGTCTCAGACGACGAATGATGCTAGAATTAAGTCTGAGACTTTTCGTAAGGAGGCACCTCATGACGAAAAAACAAAAACATCTCACTCTAGAAGACCGTATTGACATCCAAACTGGAATCACCCAACAGGAGACTTTCCGTTCCATCGCTGAGAAAATAGGAAAAGACCCATCAACGATTTCAAAGGAAATCAAGCGCAATCGCATCATGCATCCAACATCCGTCAAATCTGATTGCACGGATTGCCCACTTCTCAAAAAAGCTCCTTATGTCTGTAACAACTGTCCAAAAAAGAGGACGGATTGTGGCTTTAACCGCTATCTTTACTACGCCAAAAAGGCCCAGGAACAGTACAAGACTATGTTGAGGGAGTCCAGAGAGGGCATTCCTCTAAACAAGGAAAGTTTTTATCAGATGGACAAGGTCTTAACCCAAGGCATCCAGAAGAAACAAAGCATCTACCATATCATTCAGACACATAACCTACCTGTGTCGAAAGCTACGGTGTATCGGCATGCCAAGCTGGGATATCTAACAGCCAAGCCCATTGATTTCCCTCGGATGGTCAAGTTCAAGGCACGCAGAAAATCCAGAAAAGTAGCTATTCCCAAAGAGCTAAAAATTGGGCGGACCTACCAAGATTTCCAAGAGTTACGAGAAACAGATGATTTCTTCAAATGGTTGGAAATGGACACGGTCATCGGCAGACCTGGTGGAAAGCTACTGCTCACCTTCAACGTTTCCTTCTGCAACTTCCTCTTCGCCTTGCTTTTGGACAACAAGACTGCTCTGGAGGTCGCCACTAAATTCGCAGCTTTGAAAGAAAGAGTCATGGACGGAGGGTATGCCTTCCATCAGCTGTTCCCTGTCATTCTCACGGACAACGGATCTGAGTTCTCCTATGTGGAGGAGCTTGAGCGAGACATTGATGGGAAGTCTCACCTCTACTTCTGCGACCCTAGCCGTCCTGACCAGAAGGGGCGGATTGAGAAGAACCATACAGTTTTGCGAGCCATTCTTCCCAAGGGCACTTCCTTTGACCAGCTGACTCAGAAAGACGTCAATCTAGTCATTTCTCATGTCAATTCCTTGAAACGAGAAGAGTTTCAAGGAAAATCTGCTTACGACGTCTTCACCTTCACATTTGGTGAGGACATCGCTGCTCTTCTGGGTTGTCAATTTGTCAAACCAGAAGACACACACTTATCACCTGATTTATTGAAATAAAGGGAATTTTCCCCTCTAACTACACATCTTATCACCATCGAAAAGTCTCACACTAAACGCTAGCAACTGGAATTTACTCTAAGACGACTCTGTTTTAGGGCTATTTGTCGTGCACTTTTTTCTGAGTCTTTTCGCTTTTGAACCTGTATATATCAAGAAAAAGAAAACCAGTGGAAGTTAGTCTAAGACGGATTTCCACTGATTTCACGCGTTTTTCTTATACTAAATGCTAGGGTGTGGGAAACTGGAAGTTAGTTTTAGAAGTTACC
>NZ_JASHCQ010000045.1:0-1555 GCF_047464035.1 Streptococcus mitis | reverse complement strand
GTTTTCGGAACTTTGAAAACTTCAAAAAACGGATTTTTATCGCTCTCAACATCAAAAAAGAAAGGACGAAATTTGTCCTTTCTCGAGCTTAGCTTTTCTTCAACCCACTACAGTTGACAAAGAGCCATTAATTTTTGGTAGGGTTTTTGGTAGGAAACTAAATTAATTTATCAGTTTCTAAAATGTGTTCACGATTCTAAAAGGCTGATACTATAGTATTCCGAATTCTAATTGGTATATGCCTCTTATTTAAGAGTAACTGAAGCTCCAGCTTCTTCCAATTTAGCTTTAAGTTCTTCAGCTTCTGCAGCTGCAACACCTTCTTTGATGACACCTGGTGCACCATCAACAAGTTCTTTAGCTTCTTTAAGTCCAAGACCTGTGATTTCACGTACAACTTTGATAACGCCAACTTTTTTGTCGCCTGCAGATGTCAATTCAACGTCGAATGAATCTTTAGCAGCACCAGCGTCAGCAGCACCAGCTGCAGCAACAGCTACAGGAGCAGCTGCAGTTACACCAAATTCTTCTTCGATAGCTTTTACAAGGTCGTTCAATTCAAGGATTGAAGCTTCTTTAATTTCAGCAATAATGTTTTCAATGTTCAATGCCATTGTTATTTCCTCCAAATATGTTTTAAATTTATAATAGATTTTCGTAGCTAGGCTACGCTGCGTAGCTTAAGATTAAGCTGCGTCTTCTTTGTTGTCTGCAACCGCTTTGACTGCAAGAGCAACGTTGCGCACTGGCGCTTGAAGTACAGAAAGGAGCATAGAAAGAAGTCCTTCGCGGTTTGGAAGAGTTGCAAGAGCAAGAATCTCTTCTTTAGATGCGACAGCGCCTTCGATTGCACCACCTTTGATTTCAAGTGCTTCAGCGTCTTTAGCAAAATCGTTCAAGATTTTCGCTGGTGCGATAACATCTTCGTTAGAAAATGCTACTGCAGATGGTCCAACAAATACTGATGCAAGTTCTTCAAGACCAGCTTTTTCAGCTGCACGACGCAAGATTGAGTTTTTAATCACTTTATACTCAACTTCGCTTCCACGAAGCTCACGACGAAGAACTGTATCTTGCTCAACTGTTAAACCACGAGCGTCCACAACGACGATAGATGCAGCAGCTTTCATTTTTTCAGCTACTACGTCAACTAGTTCCGCTTTTTTAGCAATAATTGCTTCACTCATTAGTGTGTTCACCTCCGTTATTATTTTGCTTGGGGAATTTTTCCAAAAGAAAAACGCGCCCAAACCTAGACACGAAAGTACAATACGCTTCTTTTTACATGATACGTTTTGTCCTCGGTAGGATATTTATGAGTCGAGCTCCCCTACTGTCTTAGGCAGTTTTTTCAAACCGTATATAAGTATAGCATAGTCAAAAAAAGAATGCAAGATTTTTGCAAACTTTTTTTAAAATTTTTTCGTGAGCTAATTTCTCAAAGTAACTTCCACTTGCCCAACCAAAGTGGAAATTAGTCTAAAACGGATTTTTATGGTGGAATTAAGTGTGAGACGTTTGAGTTAGAAATGAGGTCTACTATGACAAAACATAA
>NZ_JASHCQ010000044.1:0-3588 GCF_047464035.1 Streptococcus mitis | reverse complement strand
TGTTTTTGTTTTTTCGTCATGAGGTGCCTCCTTACGAAAAGTCTCAGACTTAATTCTAGCATCATTCGTCGTCTGAGACTAACTTCCAGTTTTGGGAGAGAGGTGGAAGTTACTTTGAGAAGTTACGGAAATTAGGATCTCAGAGAGGAAATAATGATTATGCTTTCTTCTTTCGGAGAAAATATGGTATAATAGAGAGTAAAAAACTTTGAAAGAAAGAAAAAGATGAATTTAAAAGATTACATTGCAACAATTGAAAATTATCCTAAGGAAGGCATTACCTTCCGTGATATCAGTCCTTTGATGGCTGATGGGAATGCTTATAGTTACGCTGTTCGTGAAATCGTTCAGTACGCTACTGACAAGAAAATCGATATGATCGTAGGGCCTGAAGCTCGTGGTTTTATCGTGGGCTGTCCAGTTGCTTTTGAGTTGGGAATTGGTTTTGCGCCTGTTCGTAAGCCAGGGAAATTGCCACGTGAAGTCATTTCTGCTGACTATGAAAAAGAGTACGGAGTTGATACCTTGACTATGCATGCTGACGCCATTAAGCCAGGTCAACGTGTTCTTATCGTAGATGACCTCTTGGCAACAGGTGGAACTGTTAAGGCAACCATCGAGATGATTGAAAAACTTGGTGGTGTTGTAGCAGGTTGTGCCTTCCTTGTTGAATTGGATGAATTGAACGGCCGTGAAAAAATCGGTGACTACGATTACAAAGTTCTGATGCATTATTAATCAAAAACAGTCCCTAGGGCTGTTTTCTCTACATTAGGATATAAAAATAGACTATAGCTAGTTAGAGAAAAACTATAATTGAAAACTATATCTTCTTGCAGTATAATAAAAGGACTAGGTGTTTGAGATTTGGCTTCAAACATATGCAATTATTCCTGAAAGAGTACAGTTAGGAGAGGGTTATGCCGATTCGAATTGATAAAAAATTACCAGCTGTTGAGATTTTACGGACAGAGAATATCTTTGTCATGGATGATCAACGTGCGGCCCATCAAGATATCCGTCCCTTGAAAATTTTGATTTTAAACCTAATGCCCAAAAAAGTGGTCACAGAGACCCAGTTGTTACGGCATTTAGCAAACACTCCTTTGCAATTGGACATAGACTTTCTCTATATGGAGAGCCACCGTTCCAAAACAACTCGTGCAGAGCATATGGAGACTTTTTATAAAACTTTTCCCGAAGTTAAGGATGAGTATTTTGATGGTATGATTATTACTGGAGCCCCAGTTGAGCATTTACCATTTGAGGAAGTGGACTATTGGGAGGAATTCAGTCAGGTACTTGAGTGGTCCAAGACCCATGTCTATTCGACCCTTCATATCTGTTGGGGTGCTCAGGCCGGACTCTATCTGCGATATGGAGTGGAAAAATACCAGATGGACAGTAAGTTATCGGGTATCTATCCTCAGGACACTTTAAAAGAAGGGCACCTTCTCTTTAGAGGCTTTGACGATAGCTACGTATCCCCTCATTCTCGGCACACGGAGATTTCTAAGGAAGAGGTCTTAAATAAAACCAATCTCGAGATTTTATCAGAAGGGCCTCAGGTTGGGGTTTCGATTTTGGCCAGTCGTGATTTACGAGAAATTTATAGTTTTGGGCATTTGGAATATGACCGTGATACTTTGGCAAAAGAGTATTTTAGGGATCGTGATGCAGGTTTAGACCCACATATTCCAGAAAATTACTTTAAGGATGATGATGTCAATCAGACACCTTGTCTTTGTTGGTCTTCATCAGCAGCCCTCTTTTTCAGTAACTGGGTGAATTATGCGGTCTATCAAGAGACCCCTTTTGACTGGAGAAAAATAGAAGATGATGCATCCGCATTTGGGTATTTATAAGAGGAATTATGACATATTTAGACGCTTTTAAATCAGGGAACTTGGTTTTACCGAGTGCCCTTCTCTTGCATTTTAAGGAACTCTTTCCTTCCAGCGATGATTTTCTGGTCTGGCAATTTTTCTATTTGCAAAATACGACAGGCTTAGAAGAAATGTCACCAAGCCAGATTGCTGAAAGGATTGGCAAGGAAATTTCGGATGTCAACCAGTCCATCTCTAATCTGACGGAGAGGGGACTGCTTCAGTACCGTACTATCGAATTAAATGGTGAAATTGAATTGCTCTTTGATGCTAGTCTAGCCTTGGAACGTTTGGATGACTTGCTTGGAGCTAGCTCTTCGAGTTCAGACCAGTTGCCCCCTCAAAACCAGCTTAAGGATTTGGTGGAAACCTTCCAGCAGGAGCTGGGACGCTTGTTGACGCCTTTTGAAATCGAGGATTTGACCAAGACGCTAAAGGAAGATGGAACCAGTGCTGACTTGATTAAGGAGTCTCTTCGTGAAGCTGTTTTGAATGGAAAACCAAACTGGAAGTACATTCAGGCGATTTTGAGAAACTGGCGCCATGAAGGGATCAAAAGTGTGGCTCAAATCGAGGCTAAGCGGGCAGAAAGAGAAACAAGCAATCCTCAGTTGACACAGGTATCGGCAGATTTCAGAAATGCTATGGATCTCTGGAAGGATTAATCCATGTAAGCAGGCTTGAAATCCGAGTAAGATTTGCAAGCTGTGTCTAATTGTGATAAAATAAATAGAAAATAAATTGAAAAAAGAGGTATGTGAAATGTCACGTAAACCATTTATCGCTGGTAACTGGAAAATGAACAAAAATCCAGAAGAAGCTAAAGCATTTGTTGAAGCAGTTGCATCAAAACTTCCTTCATCAGATCTTGTTGAAGCAGGTATCGCTGCTCCAGCTCTTGATTTGACAACTGTTCTTGCTGCTGCAAAAGGTTCAAACCTTAAAGTTGCTGCTCAAAACTGCTATTTTGAAAATGCAGGTGCTTTCACTGGTGAAACTAGCCCACAAGTTTTGAAAGAAATCGGTACTGACTACGTTGTTATCGGTCACTCAGAACGCCGTGACTACTTCCATGAAACTGACGAAGATATCAACAAAAAAGCAAAAGCAATCTTTGCAAACGGCATGCTTCCAATCATCTGTTGTGGTGAATCACTTGAAACTTATGAAGCTGGTAAAGCTGCTGAATTCGTAGGTGCTCAAGTATCTGCTGCATTGGCTGGATTGACTGCTGAACAAGTTGCTGCATCAGTTATCGCTTATGAGCCAATCTGGGCTATCGGTACTGGTAAATCAGCTTCACAAGACGACGCACAAAAAATGTGTAAAGTTGTTCGTGACGTTGTAGCTGCTGACTTCGGTCAAGAAGTTGCGGACAAAGTTCGTGTTCAATACGGTGGTTCTGTTAAACCTGAAAACGTTGCTTCATACATGGCTTGCCCAGACGTTGACGGTGCCCTTGTAGGTGGTGCGTCACTTGAAGCAGAAAGCTTCTTGGCTTTGCTTGACTTTGTAAAATAATTAGTAAGTAGCAAAAGCTAGGTGGAACAGCATTCAGATGTCTGTTCCATTTTTTGGCTCTTTGTCAACTGTAGTGGGTTGAAGAAAAGCTAAGATCGAGAAAGGACGAAATTCGTCCTTTCTTTTTTGATATTCAGAGCGATAAAAATCCGTTTTTTGAAGTTTTCAAAGTTCCGAAAAC
>NZ_JASHCQ010000043.1:0-3948 GCF_047464035.1 Streptococcus mitis | reverse complement strand
AAGCTTCTCTAAGCTATATCCTTGTTTTCTAAGTTCATAGATCTGAACTTTATCATCATAACTCAATTTCATAATAAAACACCCCAAAAGTTAGATTTTTTCTGTCTAACTTTTGGGGTGCAGTACATGAACTCAGGCCCTTTCTTTTTTATGGATGACTAACAATCAATTCCAAACCTTGCCCTTCCAGAATCCAAGCTTCAACATCACTTGGTAGGATAAAGTGGCTGCCTTTTTGGATTGGATAGTTTTTTCCGTCAACAGTTAGCTGACCTTGACCAGCTAAGACACTGAATAAGGTGTAATCAGCTGTCTTCTCAAAATCAACTTTTCCAGTGATTTCCCACTTGTAAACTACAAAGAAATCATTAGATACAAGGAGAGTGGAACGCAAATCATCTGCTTTAACAGTTACAGGACGGCTATTGGCAGGCTCTCCAATGTTCAAAACATCGATAGATTTTTCAAGGTGAAGTTCACGCAAGTTGCCATTATCATCCTTACGGTCAAAGTCATAGACGCGGTAAGTTGTATCACTAGACTGTTGGGTTTCAAGAATCAAGATGCCTGCCCCGATAGCATGCATGGTGCCACTTGGCACATAGAAGAAATCTCCAGCCTTAACAGGAACTTTTGTCAGCAAGTCCTCCCAGTTTTTATCCTCGATTTGCTGGCGGAGTTCTTCTTTTGACTTAGCATTGTGACCGTAGATAATCTCTGAACCTTCATCCGCTGCGATAATGTACCAGCATTCTGTTTTTCCAAGTTCGCCTTCATGCTCCAGTCCATAAGCATCATCTGGGTGAACTTGGACGCTGAGCCAGTCGTTGGCATCCAGAATCTTAGTCAAAAGCGGAAATACAGGTTCTGGACGATTGCCAAACAATTCACGGTGTTCTGCATACAAAGTAGCTAGGTCTGTTCCCTCGTAACGACCATTGGAAACTTTAGAGACTCCATTTGGATGAGCTGAGATGGCCCAATATTCTCCGATTTTTTCACTTGGGATGTCGTAACCAAACTCATCACGTAGCTTGGTTCCACCCCAGATTTTTTCTTGCATAACTGATTGTAAAAATAATGGTTCTGACATGTCGATCTCCTGTCTGATTTTTCTCCCCTCATTATAGCAAAAAGCTCCATCTAATTGAACTCTTTTTCACATATTATAAAGTAGGGAGAAGATTTTATAAAAATAGTGAACAAATGTGCTCTACTCAATGCTTGCACCATTGCTGGCAATGACATCCTTGTACCAGTAGAAGGATTTCTTCTTGCTACGTTTGAGGCTTCCATGACCAGCATTATCTCGATCTACATAGATAAAGCCATAGCGCTTGTTCATTTCGCCTGTTCCAGCTGAAACCAGATCGATACAGCCCCAAGTCGTATAACCAAGCAAGTCAACGCCATCTTGGTAAATGGCATCTCGCATGGCCTTGATATGAGCCTCTAAGTAAGCAATCCGATAGTCATCTGCTACATGACCATTCTCATCCGGTGTATCCATAGCACCTAGACCGTTTTCCACGATGAACATTGGCTTTTGGTAACGATCCCAGATAGCATTGAGGGTGATACGAAGACCAAGTGGGTCAATCTGCCATCCCCATTCTGAGGATTCAAGATAAGGATTTTTGAGAGAGGCAAAGATATTTCCAGCAGTTAATTCTTTAACTTCTGGATCACCTGAGGCTACTAGACTTGCATAGTAAGAGAAGGAAACAAAGTCAACAGTATTGTCCTTCAACAACTCTAAATCTTCTGCAGTCATTTGAATCTCGATTCGCTCACGCTCCCACTGCTTCTTGGCGTAGTTTGGGTATTCCCCACGCGCTTGAACATCAATGAAGAAGTAACTCTTGCGGTCTTCCTCCATGGCTGCCCAGTAGTCTCTTGGATGGGCTGTGTTAGGATAGTATTGCCCTGCAGCCAACATACATCCCACCTTATTTTCTGGGTCAATTTCGTGGGCAATCTTTGTCGCAAGAGCTGAAGCTACCAACTCATAGTGTGCAGCCTGATATTTAACCAGTTCTTGATTTTCTCCTTCTTCAAAACAGAGCCCAGCTCCCATAAAGGGGGCATGGAGAATCATGTTGATTTCGTTGAAGGTAAGCCAATATTTGACCAAACCCTTATAGCGGGTAAAGAGTGTGCGACAAAGTTTTTCATAGAAGTCTAACATCCGACGATTGCGCCAACCACCGTACTCTGTAATCAAGTGCATAGGACAGTCGAAATGAGTGATAGTCACCAGAGGTTGGATACCATACTTGTGGCACTCCTTAAATAAATCCTCATAAAAGGCTAGACCAGCTTCATTTGGCACTGTTTCGTCGCCCTTAGGAAAAATCCGAGTCCAAGCAATGGATAGACGATAAGTCTTAAAGCCCATTTCCGCAAAAAGGGCAATATCTTCCTTGTAATGATGGTACATATCAATAGCTTGCTTGGCTGGGTAAAAATAGCCCTCCTCAAACGAAAACATCTTTTTCTGACCTGTGATAATGGCTTCACGATCTGGACCGATGGGGACGACATCCACATTCGCCAATCCACGACCTTCTAAATTATAAGCACCCTCACACTGGTTGGCAGCTGTCGCTCCGCCCCACAAGAAACCATCCGGAAAAGTCAGTTTTTCGGTCATAACTCTACTCACTTTCTTATTTGCTTGTTCATTTACTTATATTATAACTTATTCTGTAAACCTTTTCTTATAAAATACTGTGACATACTGATACTATTCTACTATTTAAGTTTATCAGATTGTTTTTTAAAAAATTATCCTCTAGAAAAAGTAAATAGCCTCCCCTGAAACAAAAAAGAAGACTGAAAACTAGTCTCCTCTGTTCCTTTTAAATCAAAGCTGTAATAACCGTCACTAGGCCAAAAATAATACCTGGTGCATTAGCTGCTGCAAGGGGGATATCTCTTTCTTTTTTGAAAAGACCGTAGTAAACCCAGAGACTACAGTTGATGGCAGCAACCAAGGGCTGGATGAAATTTCCTTTTTGACCAGCCAGATTGTTCATGATTTGTGGGAAGTAAGACACATACATCATAACAGACATAAAGGTCGCTACCCAACCTAAAATTTTCATTTGTTTTTCAGACATTTTCAAAACCTCTTTCATTTTTACTGAATCTTATTTTAAAATATTCTTTCAAAACAATCAAGTCTTTAAAACTTTTGTTATAAAGATATAAACTATCACAATCTTGTTATAAGAAAGAGGGAACAGAAAAAAGACCGAATTGCTCCGTTCTGTTTACTCAATCAAATATTAGAAAATGAATACTCCTTTTCAATGAATCGATTGATTGATGGTAAATAAGCCGTTAGAAATTATTGACAGTATCGAAATTTTCTAGTAAAATGAATTTTGTTAATACCTAAATGGTGTGTAGTTTTCTATCAACATAGTCAGGAGAAAAGGAACTTATGCTAAAAAAATTTAATGAATTGTCACTGAAAGATAAGGCTTATCTAATTGGCGGTTTGAGCTTATTAGTCATTGTGATCTCATTTGGTCTACTCAATCGTCAAACAGTAACTGTCAGTCTTGTCTTTACACAACTATCTGCTCCCTTGATTTTGGTGATTTTTACTTGTCTAGTAATCGGGATCATTGCTGGTAGTGCTATTGGTATTAGCTATCACCATAACAAGACTCAAGATCTGAGAAGCCGCATTGCTGAAGCAGAAGCGACTATCAATATAAAAGACAGGGAGCTTGTCCAGTACGAGGAACAGGTGCAACAATTAAAACAGGAAGCCAAACAATAAGTGTAGAAATCATAACCACCCGTGAAAATGTACTGACCCCAAAAAGTTAGACAATTAATTTATGCGAAGGATTTAGTTCTGTATTGCACAGGACTGAGTCCTTTTAGTTTTACCTTAATTCGTTTATTGTTGTAGTAATCAATATAGTCTACAAT
>NZ_JASHCQ010000042.1:0-4206 GCF_047464035.1 Streptococcus mitis | reverse complement strand
CATATGAATCTTTCTAATGAGTTGTTTGGTCACTTTTCATTATAGATCTTATGGGACTTTTTTTCTACACAAAAATAGGCTCCATAAGATTCATAGGGGATTTACCCACTACAAATATTATAGAGCCGATATTATTTTATCAGATTATCGTTGGCGTGTTAAAGAAGGCAAAAACATTTTGGAATAGGATAACAAAGGAGAAAGCCTTGGCGCTCTCTCCTTGTTTTATTCATTAAATTGTCAGAAAATTTATTGACAGATTAAATAAATCATGTTACAGTAATATCCGCAGGTATCTTTCAGTACCAAATCTACATGAAAGGATGGGGTATGAAACTTTCTCATTATTTAATTGGCTTACTTCTACTCCTAGTCTTTCTCTCTATTAGCATTGGGACCAGTGATTTTTCATGGGGAAAACTCTTTGCTCTGGATCATGAAACTTGGCTTCTCTTTCAAGAGTCCCGTCTTCCAAGAACCATCAGTATTCTCCTGACGGCCTCTAGTATGAGTATGGCAGGACTTCTCATGCAGACTATCACTCAAAATCAGTTTGCTGCTCCAAGCACAGTTGGAACGACTGAAGCTGCCAAACTGGGAATGGTGCTGAGCCTCTTTGTCTTTCCGTCGGCTAGTCTGACCCAAAAGATGCTCTTCGCTTTTGTTTCATCCATCGTATTCACCCTCTTCTTCCTAGCCTTTATGACTATTTTTTCTATAAAGGAAAGGTGGATGTTGCCTCTGATTGGGATCATCTATAGCGGGATTATCGGTTCTGTGACAGAAGTTATCGCCTATCGTTTCAATCTGGTTCAGAGTATGACTGCCTGGACCCAGGGCTCCTTCTCCATGATTCAGACCCATCAGTATGAGTGGCTCTTCTTAGGCCTCATCATCCTGATAGCCGTTTGGAAATTATCCCAAACCTTCACCATCATGAATCTAGGAAAAGAAACTAGCGAAAGTTTGGGGATTTCCTACTCCCTACTTGAAAAACTGGCCCTCTTTCTGGTGGCGCTAACGACAAGTGTCACCATGATTACCGTGGGTGGCTTACCATTTCTCGGAGTTATTGTTCCCAATCTTGTTCGCAAGCACTATGGAGATAATTTGAGTCAAACCAAACTCATGGTCGCACTGGTTGGGGCCAATCTAGTTCTGGCCTGCGATATCCTCTCTCGAGTCTTGATTCGACCCTATGAGTTGTCTGTCAGTCTTCTACTAGGAATCATTGGTAGCCTCGTCTTTATCCTACTTCTATGGAGAGGGGGACGAAAAGATGCAGTCTAAAAGCAAACATACTAAGCTATTCTGCCTTCTCATTATTCTGGCCATCGGAGCTTGTCTCCTCTATTTTTGGCCCATCACTCACTTGTCAGCCTTTGCCTGGAAGCTACGTTCCCAAAAGATCATCGTTTATCTCTTGGTAGCCATTGCGACTGGGATTTCGACCATTAGTTTTCAAACCCTGACGGAAAATCGCTTCCTGACGCCAAGTATTTTAGGAATCGAATCCTTCTACGTCCTACTGCAAACTCTACTACTGGTTTTTGAAAGCAAGTTTCTTCAACTTGGCAAGTCCCCTATCTTAGAATTCCTAATCTTACTTCTCATCCAATCCCTCTTCTTTTTCGCCTTACAAGGCTACTTGAAGGCACTAATGAAGCAAGACCTGGTCTTCATCCTGTTGATCTGTCTAGCACTCGGAAGTCTCTTTCGAAATATCAGTACCTTCCTTCAGGTCCTGATGGATCCAAACGAATACGATAAACTGCAGAACAGTCTTTTTGCCTCCTTTCAACATCTCAACACTTCCATCCTAGCCATCGGTTCTCTGATTATCCTTGCTTTGACCATCTTTTTCTTTCGAAAAGCAGTCATTCTGGATGTCTTGCACCTACAAAGAGAAACGGCTCAGATATTGGGACTCGATGTTGAAAAAGAACAGAAAGAACTCCTCTGGGGCATCGTGCTTTTGACTTCAACGGCTACTGCCTTGGTAGGACCTATGGCCTTCTTCGGCTTTATGCTGGCTAACCTCACCTACTTAATCGTCAAAGACTATCGACACAAGTTACTCTTTATCGTAGCCATTCTGATTGGATTTATCAGTTTGACCTTGGGGCAAACCCTCATCGAACGAGTCTTTGCGCTGGAAATTCGCATCAGCATGATCATTGAGAGTGTTGGGGGTTTCTTATTCTTTATCTTACTCTACAGGAGGGCGCGTCAGTGAAACTGGAAAACATTGACAAATCCATTCAAAAACAGGATATTTTGCAAGACATTTCGCTTGAAGTCAGTCCTCAGAAACTGACAGCCTTTATTGGTCCAAATGGTGCTGGAAAATCGACTCTCCTCTCCATCATGAGCAGACTGACCAAGAAAGATCAGGGAATTCTCAGTATCAAAGGCCGTGAAATCGAGAGTTGGAATTCACAAGAACTGGCTCAAGAACTGACTATCCTAAAGCAGAAAATCAATTACCAAGCCAAATTGACTGTTGAAGAACTGGTCAGTTTTGGACGTTTTCCCTACAGCCGAGGTCGACTAAGACCAGAAGATTGGGAAAAAATCCGAGAAACTCTGGACTATCTGGAACTGACAGACTTAAAAAACCGCTACATCGATAGCCTGTCTGGAGGACAACTCCAGCGTGTCTTTATAGCCATGGTACTAGCCCAAGATACAGACTTTATCTTACTAGACGAACCACTCAACAATCTCGACATCAAGCAAAGCGTCAGCATGATGCAGATTCTTCGGCGACTGGTGGAAGAACTCGGAAAGACCATTATCATCGTCCTCCACGATATCAACATGGCCAGTCAGTATGCAGATGAGATTGTCGCCTTCAAGGATGGTCAAATCTTTAGCAGGGGAACAACCAATCAAATCATGCAGGCTGACCTGCTCAGTCAACTTTATGAGATTCCTATCACGCTAGCTGATATCAATGGCAAAAAGATTTGTATCTATAGCTAGTAAGTCAGAAACTCGAGTTAGAAGAAACTTTGTCTCTTAGTCAATAAGACCAAGAGATTCCCTAAATCGTTATCACATTTTAAAAAGGAGAAATCATGAAAACATCCCTTAAATTTTATCTCACTGCCCTAGTGGCTAGTTTCTTACTCCTACTTGGTGCATGTAGTACAAACACAAACTCAAGCACTAGTAAGTCGGAAACAAGCAGCTCTGCTCCAACAGAGGTAACCATTAAAAGTTCACTAGGTGTAGTCACACTTTCAAAAGTCCCTGAAAAGATTGTGACCTTTGATCTCGGTGCTGCGGATACTATTCGCGCTTTAGGTTTTGAAAAGAATATCGTCGGAATGCCTACAAAAACTGTTCCGACTTATCTTAAAGACCTAGCTGGAAAAGTTAAAAATGTTGGTTCTATGGTTGAGCCAGACCTAGAAGCCCTTGCTGCTCTTGAACCAGACCTAATTATCGCTTCACCACGTACCCAAAAATTCGTAGATAAGTTCAACGAAATCGCTCCGACTGTTCTCTTCCAAGCAAGCAAGGACGACTACTGGACTTCTACCAAGACTAATATCGAATCCCTAGCAAGCGCCTTCAGCGAAACAGGTACACAGAAAGCCAAGGAAGAATTGGCCAAGCTTGACAAGAGCATTCAAGAAGTCGCAACTAAAAATGAAAGTTCTGACAAAAAAGCCCTTGCCATCCTCCTCAACGAGGGAAAAATGGCAGCCTTTGGTGCCCAATCTCGTTTCTCTTTCTTGTACCAAACCTTGAAATTCAAGCCAACTGACACTCAATTTGAAGACTCTCGCCACGGACAAGAAGTCAGCTTTGAAAGTATCAAAGAAATCAATCCTGACATCCTCTTTGTCATCAACCGTACCCTTGCCATCGGTGGGGACAACTCTAGCAACGACGGTGTCCTAGAAAATGCCCTTATCGCTGAAACACCTGCCGCTAAAAATGGTAAGATTATCCAACTAACACCAGACCTCTGGTATCTAAGTGGAGGTGGACTTGAATCAACCAAACTCATGATTGAAGACGCACAAAAAGCCTTGAAATAGGTAACTTCAAACTCAATTTAAGTAAAATTGGCTCTATAATATTTGTAGTGGGTAACCCCCTATAGATATTATAGAGCCGATTTTTGTGTAGAAAAAAAGTCCCATAAGATCTATAATGAAAAGCGATCAAACAACTCATTAGAAAGATTCATAT
>NZ_JASHCQ010000041.1:0-5053 GCF_047464035.1 Streptococcus mitis | reverse complement strand
CAACTCTGGTCCGTTGGTCAAGGGGTTAAGACACCGCCTTTTCACGGCGGTAACACGGGTTCGAATCCCGTACGGACTATGGTATGTTGCGGTTGAGGCACTTGATGAAAAAAGATTTAAAAAAGTTTCAAAAAAGTGTTGACAAGCGAAAGCAACTGTGATATACTAATATAGTTGTCACTTGAGAGAAGTGAGTGACAAAGACCTTTGAAAACTGAACAAGACGAACCAATGTGCAGGGCACTACAACAATTGTTGTAGTACTGAACAATGAAAAAAAACAATAAATCTGTCAGTGACAGAAATGAGTGAGAACTCAAACTTTTAATGAGAGTTTGATCCTGGCTCAGGACGAACGCTGGCGGCGTGCCTAATACATGCAAGTAGAACGCTGAAGGAGGAGCTTGCTTCTCTGGATGAGTTGCGAACGGGTGAGTAACGCGTAGGTAACCTGCCTGGTAGCGGGGGATAACTATTGGAAACGATAGCTAATACCGCATAATAGTAGATGTTGCATGACATTTGCTTAAAAGGTGCAATTGCATCACTACCAGATGGACCTGCGTTGTATTAGCTAGTTGGTGGGGTAACGGCTCACCAAGGCGACGATACATAGCCGACCTGAGAGGGTGATCGGCCACACTGGGACTGAGACACGGCCCAGACTCCTACGGGAGGCAGCAGTAGGGAATCTTCGGCAATGGACGGAAGTCTGACCGAGCAACGCCGCGTGAGTGAAGAAGGTTTTCGGATCGTAAAGCTCTGTTGTAAGAGAAGAACGAGTGTGAGAGTGGAAAGTTCACACTGTGACGGTATCTTACCAGAAAGGGACGGCTAACTACGTGCCAGCAGCCGCGGTAATACGTAGGTCCCGAGCGTTGTCCGGATTTATTGGGCGTAAAGCGAGCGCAGGCGGTTAGATAAGTCTGAAGTTAAAGGCTGTGGCTTAACCATAGTACGCTTTGGAAACTGTTTAACTTGAGTGCAAGAGGGGAGAGTGGAATTCCATGTGTAGCGGTGAAATGCGTAGATATATGGAGGAACACCGGTGGCGAAAGCGGCTCTCTGGCTTGTAACTGACGCTGAGGCTCGAAAGCGTGGGGAGCAAACAGGATTAGATACCCTGGTAGTCCACGCCGTAAACGATGAGTGCTAGGTGTTAGACCCTTTCCGGGGTTTAGTGCCGTAGCTAACGCATTAAGCACTCCGCCTGGGGAGTACGACCGCAAGGTTGAAACTCAAAGGAATTGACGGGGGCCCGCACAAGCGGTGGAGCATGTGGTTTAATTCGAAGCAACGCGAAGAACCTTACCAGGTCTTGACATCCCTCTGACCGCTCTAGAGATAGAGTTTTCCTTCGGGACAGAGGTGACAGGTGGTGCATGGTTGTCGTCAGCTCGTGTCGTGAGATGTTGGGTTAAGTCCCGCAACGAGCGCAACCCCTATTGTTAGTTGCCATCATTCAGTTGGGCACTCTAGCGAGACTGCCGGTAATAAACCGGAGGAAGGTGGGGATGACGTCAAATCATCATGCCCCTTATGACCTGGGCTACACACGTGCTACAATGGCTGGTACAACGAGTCGCAAGCCGGTGACGGCAAGCTAATCTCTTAAAGCCAGTCTCAGTTCGGATTGTAGGCTGCAACTCGCCTACATGAAGTCGGAATCGCTAGTAATCGCGGATCAGCACGCCGCGGTGAATACGTTCCCGGGCCTTGTACACACCGCCCGTCACACCACGAGAGTTTGTAACACCCGAAGTCGGTGAGGTAACCGTAAGGAGCCAGCCGCCTAAGGTGGGATAGATGATTGGGGTGAAGTCGTAACAAGGTAGCCGTATCGGAAGGTGCGGCTGGATCACCTCCTTTCTAAGGATAAGGAACTGCGCATTGGTCTTGTTTAGTCTTGAGAGGTCTTGTGGGGCCTTAGCTCAGCTGGGAGAGCGCCTGCTTTGCACGCAGGAGGTCAGCGGTTCGATCCCGCTAGGCTCCATTGGTGAGAGATCGCCAAGTAATGCACATTGAAAATTGAATATCTATATCAAATAGTAACAAGAAAATAAACCGAAAACGCTGTAGTATTAATAAGAGTTTATGACTGAAAGGTCAGAAAATAAGGTTAAGTTAATAAGGGCGCACGGTGGATGCCTTGGCACTAGGAGCCGAAGAAGGACGTGACAAACGACGATATGCCTTGGGTAGCTGTAAGTAAGCGATGATCCAGGGATTTCCGAATGGGGGAACCCAACAGGTACTACCTGTTACCCGCATCTGTTAAGGATGTGAGGAGGAAGACGCAGTGAACTGAAACATCTAAGTAGCTGCAGGAAGAGAAAGCAAAAGCGATTGCCTTAGTAGCGGCGAGCGAAACGGCAGAAGGGCAAACCGAAGAGTTTACTCTTCGGGGTTGTAGGACTGCAATGTGGACTCAAAGATTATAGAAGAATGATTTGGGAAGATCAGCCAAAGAGAGTAATAGCCTCGTATTTAAAATAGTCTTTGTACCTAGCAGTATCCTGAGTACGGCGGGACACGTGAAATCCCGTCGGAATCTGGGAGGACCATCTCCCAACCCTAAATACTCCCTAGTGACCGATAGTGAACCAGTACCGTGAGGGAAAGGTGAAAAGCACCCCGGGAGGGGAGTGAAATAGAACCTGAAACCGTGTGCCTACAACAAGTTCGAGCCCGTTAATGGGTGAGAGCGTGCCTTTTGTAGAATGAACCGGCGAGTTACGTTATGATGCGAGGTTAAGTTGAAGAGACGGAGCCGTAGGGAAACCGAGTCTGAATAGGGCGAATTAGTATCATGACGTAGACCCGAAACCATGTGACCTACCCATGAGCAGGTTGAAGGTGCGGTAAGACGCACTGGAGGACCGAACCAGGGCACGTTGAAAAGTGCTTGGATGACTTGTGGGTAGCGGAGAAATTCCAAACGAACTTGGAGATAGCTGGTTCTCTCCGAAATAGCTTTAGGGCTAGCGTCGACATTAGAGATTCTTGGAGGTAGAGCACTGTTTGGGTGAGGGGTCCATCCCGGATTACCAATCTCAGATAAACTCCGAATGCCAATGAATTATGGTCGGCAGTCAGACTGCGAGTGCTAAGATCCGTAGTCGAAAGGGAAACAGCCCAGACCACCAGCTAAGGTCCCAAAATAATTGTTAAGTGGAAAAGGATGTGGGGTTGCACAGACAACTAGGATGTTAGCTTAGAAGCAGCTATTCATTCAAAGAGTGCGTAATAGCTCACTAGTCGAGTGACCCTGCGCCGAAAATGTACCGGGGCTAAAACAATTTACCGAAGCTGTGGATACCTTTATAGGTATGGTAGGAGAGCGTTCTATGTGTGAAGAAGGTGTACCGTGAGGAGTGCTGGAACGCATAGAAGTGAGAATGCCGGTATGAGTAGCGAAAGACAGGTGAGAATCCTGTCCACCGTAAGACTAAGGTTTCCAGGGGAAGGCTCGTCCGCCCTGGGTTAGTCGGGACCTAAGGAGAGACCGAAAGGTGTATCCGATGGACAACAGGTTGATATTCCTGTACTAGAGTATGTAGTGATGGAGGGACGCAGTAGGCTAACTAAAGCAGACGATTGGAAGTGTCTGTCTAAGCAGTGAGGTGTGAACTGAGTCAAATGCTTAGTTCTATAACATTGAGCTGTGATGGGGAGCGAAGTTTAGTAGCGAAGTTAGTGACGTCACACTGCCAAGAAAAGCTTCTAGCGTTTAAACATACTCTACCCGTACCGCAAACCGACACAGGTAGTCGAGGCGAGTAGCCTCAGGTGAGCGAGAGAACTCTCGTTAAGGAACTCGGCAAAATGACCCCGTAACTTCGGGAGAAGGGGTGCTGACTTTAAGTCAGCCGCAGTGAATAGGCCCAAGCAACTGTTTATCAAAAACACAGCTCTCTGCTAAATCGTAAGATGATGTATAGGGGGTGACGCCTGCCCGGTGCTGGAAGGTTAAGAGGAGTGCTTAGCGTAAGCGAAGGTATGAATTGAAGCCCCAGTAAACGGCGGCCGTAACTATAACGGTCCTAAGGTAGCGAAATTCCTTGTCGGGTAAGTTCCGACCCGCACGAAAGGCGTAATGATTTGGGCACTGTCTCAACGAGAGACTCGGTGAAATTTTAGTACCTGTGAAGATGCAGGTTACCCGCGACAGGACGGAAAGACCCCATGGAGCTTTACTGCAGTTTGATATTGAGTGTCTGTACCACATGTACAGGATAGGTAGGAGTCTATGAGATCGGGACGCCAGTTTCGAAGGAGACGTTGTTGGGATACTACCCTTGTGTTATGGCCACTCTAACCCGGATAGGTGATCCCTATCGGAGACAGTGTCTGACGGGCAGTTTGACTGGGGCGGTCGCCTCCTAAAAGGTAACGGAGGCGCCCAAAGGTTCCCTCAGAATGGTTGGAAATCATTCGCAGAGTGTAAAGGTATAAGGGAGCTTGACTGCGAGAGCTACAACTCGAGCAGGGACGAAAGTCGGGCTTAGTGATCCGGTGGTTCCGTATGGAAGGGCCATCGCTCAACGGATAAAAGCTACCCTGGGGATAACAGGCTTATCTCCCCCAAGAGTTCACATCGACGGGGAGGTTTGGCACCTCGATGTCGGCTCGTCGCATCCTGGGGCTGTAGTCGGTCCCAAGGGTTGGGCTGTTCGCCCATTAAAGCGGCACGCGAGCTGGGTTCAGAACGTCGTGAGACAGTTCGGTCCCTATCCGTCGCGGGCGTAGGAAATTTGAGAGGATCTGCTCCTAGTACGAGAGGACCAGAGTGGACTTACCGCTGGTGTACCAGTTGTCTTGCCAAAGGCATCGCTGGGTAGCTATGTAGGGAAGGGATAAACGCTGAAAGCATCTAAGTGTGAAACCCACCTCAAGATGAGATTTCCCATGATTTTATATCAGTAAGAGCCCTGAGAGATGATCAGGTAGATAGGTTAGAAGTGGAAGTGTGGCGACACATGTAGCGGACTAATACTAATAGCTCGAGGACTTATCCAAAGTAACTGAGAATATGAAAGCGAACGGTTTTCTT
>NZ_JASHCQ010000040.1:0-8536 GCF_047464035.1 Streptococcus mitis | reverse complement strand
ATGAATCTTTCTAATGAGTTGTTTGATCGCTTTTCATTATAGATCTTATGGGACTTTTTTTCTACACAAAAATCGGCTCTATAATATCTATAGGGGGTTACCCACTACAAATATTATAGAGCCAAAAGAAATACAGTATCGAATGTGGATACTGTATTTTTTGGTTTTTAAGATTTAAAATCGTAGTCTTTAACCACCTCGATGCTATCGATAGTAATAGCAGTTGTTGGTTTGTCTTTCTCATCTTTTTCGGCTTTAGCAATCTTATCTACTACATCCATACCGTCAATTACTTGACCAAAGACTGGGTGTTTGCCATCTAGACTAGGGTTTCCCCCTTCTTTATAGGCTTCGATGATTTTCTTTGGATACTTGCTTGTAGGGAGTTTAGCAGAGGTATCTGTGGAGTTTTGGTTGATAAAGAACTGGCTGCCGTTGGTGTTTGGTTGACCAGTATTAGCCATAGAAAGAGCGCCACGGATGTTATAGAGATAAGGAGTAATCTCGTTTTTGAAACCAGTTCCCTTGTCTTTAGTCTTATCCTTGTCATGCCAGATGGACTGACCACCTGTACCGTCTCCTTTTGGATCTCCAGTTTGGACCATAAAACCATCGATGACACGGTGGAAGGTAATGCCGTTATAGTAGCCTTCTTTGGCATGAGTGAGGAAGTTTTCAACCGCTAGAGGAGCCAGTTTAGGGAAGAGTTTGATACGGATATCTCCTTGACTTGTGTGGAGAATCACTTCAGCCTCGTCTTCAGCAACTTCTTTAGATAGTTGTGGGAAATTGGCGTTTTCGTTTGTTAAAGCATCGTTTAGCTCCTTGGCAGATTGGGCTGCTGCTTTGGAGCTTTCCTCAGCAGCCAAGCTAGAATCTACATAGTCATCACCACGCAAACTACGTTGGATGTTGCTACATCCAGCTAGAGCTACAGTGGATAGTAAAAGAAGGGTTGCTAGTTTTTTCATTCTGTTCCTCTCAAAAATCTATTTCTACCATTGTACCCTAAAAGGAAGTGGATTTCAAATGTTAGTGACAAGGTAGTTTAAGAGAAAGCCAACCATAAAGTCTCTTGCTTAGGGGCATCAATACCATAAGTATACTCAAAGTATTTTGGAAACTAGATCTTAAGAAAGCTCGTAAAGCATCACAATTAGTAAAGGTTAATTCGAAAGAATTACTATATTTTAAAAGAGCACATTTTCAAAGGATTTTTTCTTTTGCCTTCAATTCCTAATTAATCAATGAACTTAATACTAGGTCTCGAAAAGAATTATGCTTCCTCTTTCTGTCTGAGTTCAAAGAGGTCTTCTACTTTCAGATTAAAAACTTGAGCAATTTTAAGAGCCATTTCCAGCGAAGGATTGTAACGGTTATTTTCCAAGTGCAGAATTGTCTCGCGTCGCATGCCGATGAGGTCGGCTAACTCCTGCTGGGTCATGCCTGTGGACTCACGAACAGATTTGAGATTAGTAATAATCTTGCTTTCTTTGGCCATGCTTATCCTCTACGTTCCAAGATAAAATAGACAACCGCAAAGATGAAAATCAAGGCAGCTATGCTAATAAATATCTGTCCCATGTAAAGAGTGAGAGACCCCATATACCCAATGATAACTGCTAGTATCATCAGTGCGCCTAGTATAAAAACAAACATCAAGCTAGCTGCCTTGGCTAAATTAGCATAAAAGCGTTCGTCCGGAGTTTCCTTGACATTTTTCAAGGAGAAAAAAACAAATACAATCACTTCAATAACGAGGCCAATTCCTAAAATCCATTCTTTAATACCAGAACTTTCGCTTGGGTTCGCAATCCAAATTCCTACTGTATAAAAAATGCTTGCTGCAAACACAAGTATCGTGTAAAGCTTAGCAGACAAGTCGAAAATAATCTTTCCCTTACTTTTCTGACTCTTATGAGGCCATTGTTTCATATGTAGCCAGCCCCAAATAGCTACAATCTGACCTAACACTGAAATACCAGCAATAACTAACTTGGGTCCCCAACTAAGATTAGAACCAAATAAAACAATAAAATCAATAAAGAGAGCTACGGCAATCATTGCAATGAGGCCACGCATTTTTTGACTTTTTTTCATGATAGACTCCTTTTTTGTGTTATAAATATATAACACTTAAATTTTATGTTACAAATATATCACATTTAAATTTAGAAAGCAAGAATTTATGTGCCAAGGTGGCAATTATTTGAAAAATTTTTTTAATAAAAGCCCTCGATAGTCAAACAACTAAAGAATTCTTTGAAGCAATGCATCGGATTTGGTTTGGATAGTTTCGTTAATAATATCTGATGATAAAAAATTTTTGGAAAATCTAGATACTGTATGAATCTCTACTTTTTTCTTAGACTGTTATAAACTCTGTCAGAATAAGCTTTGTAGGTGTAGAAGTTAATTTTTACAGAACTAAATTATTCCTCTATTTAGAATCTATTAATTCATATTTTATAAATTAATTAGTAGATATCGTTCTTAAAATCCTTGATATTTCGTTTGGGAACGGGCTTAGGATTTAGGAGCCAAGTATCCAAATCTCGTTCAGGCGATATGAAGGGTTTGAGTTGATGGTCTTTATAAAATGTTTCTAATACTCTTCGAAAATCAAATTCAAACTACGTCAGCTTTGCCTTGCCGTACTCCAGTACAGCCTGCGGCTAGCTTCCTAGTTTGCTCTTTGATTTTCATTGAGTATAAAATAGTATTCACGGCTAGCTTCTTTCAAACATTTATTTCCTACTTCTAACAAATTTATAAATGGTTTAAGAATTTTATAGTCTGTCAAGTTTTTTTCTTGACACCTGCCAGAAATCTGCTATAATAGAACATGTGCTAAATAGCTTAGCTATTTCACTCAAATAAAAAATAAGAAAAGAGAATTTAAAAATGGCAGTTAAAATCCGTTTGACTCGTATGGGTTCTAAGAAAAAACCTTTCTACCGTATCAACGTAGCAGATTCACGTTCACCACGTGACGGACGTTTCATCGAAACAGTTGGAACTTACAACCCACTTGTTGCTGAAAACCAAGTAACTTTGAAAGAAGACCGCGTTCTTGCATGGTTGGCTGATGGAGCTCAACCTTCAGATACAGTTCGCAACATCCTTTCAAAAGAAGGTGTATTGAAAAAATTCCACGATTCTAAATTCTCAAAATAAGTTTAAAGTAGGTTGACAGATGGATACGATTGAAAATCTCATTATTGCGATTGTGAAACCCTTGATTTCACAACCAGATGCCTTAACTATCAAGATTGAAGATACACCAGAGTTTTTGGAATATCATTTGGATCTTGATCAAAGCGATGTGGGTCGTGTAATCGGTCGTAAGGGTCGCACTATTTCTGCGATAAGAACGATTGTCTACTCTGTCCCAACTGAAGACAAAAAAGTAAGAATCGTTATTGACGAAAAATAAGAAGGGCGGGACAAATGTCTCGCTTTTTTTTGCAAGGAGCAGGATATGAAGGATTTAACGTTTAGACAATTACAAGACTACTTACTGGAACATTACAAGCAGTCTCGGACTGAAGAAGCTCTCTTTATGAAGTTAGTGGAGGAAGTCGGAGAAGTAGCTGAGATTTTGAATGGTCGTTCTGGTCGAAAAGAAGGAGTTCAAGATTCGAACGAGGAACTAGCAAAAGAATTGGCTGATATCATTCACTACACTGTCGCAATTGCGGCCATCAACGACATAGATCTAACCAAGACCATTTTTGAAAAAGACAAAAAGGCGGCTATCAAATATCAGCATGAACGAGATTTGGAAGGCTTTTTAAAAGAAAACTGAAAAAAGAATGAATATTGATTGTGTTTTTAACATAGATTGGTCAATGTATATTGATTGGCTATTACGAATTTTACAAATTGCGACATTTATTGCTGTGATTATAAAGATAACGTTCCAAAATAAGGTTTATATCAATAATATTGAAATCAAGGAAATTAAACCATTCGAGTTTGAATCTTTACATACAAATTTTCACTATATTCATGAATTTACGCATAATATAAGTAGCAAACCTTTTAATCATTTGATTTTTTATCCCAAAGAAGTTGATATTGAAATAGTAGAATTTTATTCTTTAAACTATGATTCAAGAAGCAATTGTTTGATTGTTAATAATAAACTGCATACAGTTAAAAATTTAAAGAATTATACATGCTTATTGATTCATACTAATTTACCAGAGAATATGCCTAGTTTAAGAATGAAATGGAAAACAAGTCAGGGTGAAATTGGGGAATATACATTTTATAGCAATATGTATAACGGGAATGTAAATATCTCATCTTTCAAATATAAATTAACATTAAAGAGGAAAATATTAGCACTTTTTGGACTATAGCGGGCCCCCTATGTATTTTCCTCTAACTTGAGAAAATCTTTGGAACGTGATAAAATAAAGGATAAGGATTTTTAATAATTCATTATATAGAATGAGTGGATTTCTTTATGAAGAGGTTTGAAGTATCTACAGAAATTGGTAGTCTCTCTGTTACTTATCAAAAACAAAAGAAAATGCTAGTTTGTTTAAGTGGCGCAGGTTTGCTACCAAGTTATGAAAATTTTTCACTTATACTTGAAAAACTTCCTCCTACAATTGGTTATTTGACAATTGATTTTCCGAATACAGGTAGGAGTCCGATTCATGACCAAACTGGAAAAAATCTAGATAATCTTGCAGATGCGGTTTATGAAGTACTTGAAGAATTAGGGATTTCTGAATATATACTTTGTGTACATAGTTTGAGTGGAATTTTAGCTTGTGAATTGCTCAACAAACCAATTAAGTGTCAGGCATTAGTAGCGCTTGAACCGACAACTAAAAAAGTCATGTTTGCTGATTTTTCAGAAGATCCTTATCCAGAAATGGAAGAGCAGATGAGGCTGATTGAGGAGTGTGGTCCTGAACTTTATTTTAAGAACTTAACTCAAGCCACATTTAGCCCTGAAATTAATAAAGAAATCTGGGAAATAATGCAAGAAAAAGGTTCAGAGTTGGAAAATCAAGATCAAGGATTTCAGATATCTGGAGAGATTACTGAGGAAGATTTTGAGAATGTATTTGTAGAAGCTCATATCCCTGAGTTTATTTTTTGTCAGGCTTATAGAGAAAAAGAGTACAGAGAATCAGAATATTGGACTTCCAATACTAAACTCATTTTAGGAGGGAATCACCATTATTTACAATGGTCAGAATCAGAAAAAATTGCGACTATTATTCGAGAATTGTCAGAATAAGATGGAAAGAAGGAGAGTACAGGAGACAAGATGAACTACTTTAATGTTGGGAAAATCGTCAATACGCAGGGATTGCAGGGTGAGATGCGAGTCTTGTCTGTGACGGATTTTGCAGAAGAACGGTTTAAAAAAGGGGCTGAGCTGGCTTTGTTTGATGAAAAAGATCAGTTTGTTCAAACAGTGACCATCGCTAGCCACCGTAAACAGAAGAACTTTGACATTATTAAATTCAAAGATATGTACCATATCAACGCTATCGAAAAGTATAAGGGATACAGTCTCAAGGTTGCTGAGGAAGATTTAAATGACCTAGACGATGGTGAATTTTATTATCACCAGATTATCGGTTTGGAAGTCTATGAGGGAGAGAACCTGATTGGAACCATCAAGGAAATCCTGCAACCAGGTGCCAACGATGTCTGGGTGGTCAAGCGGAAAGGCAAGCGTGATTTATTATTGCCTTATATCCCACCAGTGGTTCTCAATGTTGATATTCCAAATAACCGCGTCGATGTGGAAATCTTAGAAGGGTTAGACGATGAAGATTGATATTTTAACCCTTTTTCCAGAGATGTTTTCTCCGCTAGAGCACTCAATCGTTGGAAAGGCTCGAGAAAAGGGGCTCTTGGATATCCAGTATCATAATTTTCGAGAAAATGCTGAAAAGGCCCGCCATGTCGACGATGAGCCCTACGGAGGCGGTCAGGGGATGTTACTTCGAGCCCAACCCATTTTCGATGCCTTTGATGCTATTGAAAAGAAAAATCCGCGCGTCATTCTCCTAGACCCAGCTGGCAAGCAGTTCGATCAAGCTTATGCTGAGGATTTGGCCAAAGAAGCGGAACTGATATTTATCTGCGGTCACTATGAGGGCTATGACGAGCGTATTAAGACCTTGGTGACAGATGAGATCTCCTTGGGCGACTATGTCCTGACTGGAGGAGAGTTGGCGGCTATGACTATGATTGATGCTACGGTACGCCTGATTCCAGAAGTGATTGGCAAGGAGTCTAGCCACCAAGATGATAGTTTTTCTTCAGGCCTTCTTGAATATCCTCAGTACACACGTCCCTATGATTATCGAGGCATGGTTGTCCCAGATGTTCTGATGAGCGGGCACCATGAAAAGATTCGTCAGTGGCGATTGTATGAGAGTTTGAAGAAAACCTATGAACGCAGACCGGATTTGCTTGAACATTATCAACTGACAGCAGAAGAAGAAAAAATGCTGGCAGAAATTAAAGAAAACAAAGAATAAAGGAGAAACCTATGCAAGTAATCAAACGTGATGGAGAAATTGCTGAATTTAATCCAGACAAGATTTACCAAGCTATCTTAAAAGCAGCCCAGACTGTCTATGTATTGACAGATGATTTGCGTCAAAACCTTGCACAAGTCACTAAGAAAGTGGTTTTGGATTTGGAAGAAGCCAAGGTGGAACGTGCTACCATCAGCATGATTCAGTCTATGGTTGAACATCGTTTACTGGGTGCAGGTTACATTACCATTGCAGAACACTACATTTCCTATCGTCTACAACGTGACTTGGAAAGAAGTGGTTATGGAGATCATATCGCAGTTCATTTACATTTTGAACAAATTCGCTAAGAAAAAAGAGTGGGATGAAGCAACTACATCTCACTCTTTCTTAAATCTATTTTTTTGGGCTGTTTGGACGGTGGAAGGGACAAATCGTAGGCGTTGAATATCGCTTATGCGGATAATACGGCTCATATTTTTGGCAAAATTTTTCACGATAATTTGCTGGCGTTGCTGATCGTATTTGATGATGTCACCTGTAAAACTTGTCTCAGACAAGATAAGGTGAACAGCGCTTTGTTTCTGGATAGCCTCTTCAATAGTGGCTGTAAGGGAGTTACTTTCAGTCTGGTCAGGTTGGTCATGTCCATTTAAAAAGTCATGTATTTTATCTAGAACTTGCTGGAATTTATGTCTCATATTGGCCTCCCTTCTTTTATATCAATATTATATAAAATTTTCCTAAAATCTACAAGATTTTACGAATAATCAAATGAAAGCTAAAAAAGGAGAAGAAAATGGCAGAATTTACATTTGAAATCGAAGAGCACTTGTTGACTCTTTCTAAAAACGAAAAAGGTTGGACCAAGGAAATCAATCGTGTGAGCTTTAATGGTGCTCCTGCAAAGTTTGATATTCGTGCTTGGAGTCCAGACCATACTAAAATGGGCAAGGGAATTACCCTCTCCAATGAAGAATTCCAAACCATGGTGGATGCCTTTAAAGGCAACTAATACTCAATGAAAATCAAAGAGCAAACTAGGAAGCTAGCCGCAGGTTGCTCAAAACACTGTTTTGAGGTTGTAGATGGAACTGACGTAGTCAGTATCCTACACATACGGCAAGGCGAAGCTGACGTGGTTTGAATTTGATTTTCGAAGAGTATAAGTTTTCAAAATGAAAGAAAAGGATACTGAGTTATGACAACTCGATATCCTTTTTTAGTTAGCAAAGTAAGCCTGATTTTTAAGGCGTTGAAGTAATGGACGGCTAATAAAACTAATAGCAATAATTTTACCAAGATCTGGGATGATAAAGGGAAATACCCCCACAGCAAGAGCTTTTTCAAATGGCATTCCAGCTAGGAAATGCAAGCTAAGAATCCCGCCGACAAAGACAAGGGCATCACCCAAGAGGTTTGCAAGAAAAATCTTGACAACTCCACTCTTGCTGTTAGTTAGAGAAGAGGTAAGTCCAGAGTAGACAAGATAAAACCAAAGATAACCTGCAGTAGGACCAACCAACGCCTGCAATCCAGCTCCCCCTCCTGCAAAGACAGGAAGACCGATAGCTCCTAGAAGAAGATAGAGTCCAACAGAAAGTACAGCCTCTCTCGGTCTAAAGACAGTAGCAATCAAGCCGATTGCAAAGTTCTGCAGAGTGAAGGGAACAGGTCCAATTGGAAGACTGATTTGTGCCAAAACAGCAATGAGAGCAGCCCCAATAGCAGGGATAGCATAAACGTGAGCTTTTTTCAAAATAGTTAACCTCTTTTCTTATGTATAGAAACTATTATACTTAATTTAATATTATTGTCAACCTATTTTTATAACAAAGGTAACAAAAAACTGTAACGGCCGATTTTGCTGACTGGGTAAGTTGTTTTCAGGCTCTATAATATTTGTAGTGGGTAAATCCCCTATGAATCTTATGGAGCCTATTTTTGTGTAGAAAAAAAGTCCCATAAGATCTATAATGAAAAGTGACCAAACAACTCATTAGAAAGATTCATAT
>NZ_JASHCQ010000039.1:0-10372 GCF_047464035.1 Streptococcus mitis | reverse complement strand
AAGACAAAGTTAAAGCAGTGAATCCAGGTGCGACTGTAGTAGTAGACGATAAAGGAAACGCTACAGTAACAACGCCATCAGGAAACACAGCCGTTATTCCAGCAGCAGACTTAACTAAGACAGCAGAAGATACCTTTAAACAACGTCCATATGTACCATCAAATGGTGGAGGCAATAACAGTGGTAACGGTAACGGAGCTACTAACACTGACGCAAAAGTGGATAAAGCTAAGTTAGAAGGTGCTATTCGTCAACTAGATGAATTGATCATCAAAGAATCAGCTAAGCTTGATGCAGAAACTGCAAAAGAAGCGAATGCATTATCAGCAGATGCTAAGAAAGTATTTGCCAATGCAGACGCAACTCAAGCAGAAGTGGATGCAATGGTTAAACGTATCGAAGACTTCATGGCGAAAGTTGCTTCATCAACTGATCATGCAACTCCAGCTAATGACCAAGCTGCCCAAACACCAGCTGTAGCTCCAGCTACTGCTCAAGCAGCAGCTAATGCTGGTCAAACAGCATCAGCACAAGCAAATGCGCGTAAAGCAGCTAAAGAGTTGCCAAATACTGGTACAGCAGATTCTACTGTAGCTATGGTAGCAGCTGCCGCAAGTGCATTACTTGGTCTTGGTCTTGCAGGTCGACGTCGTAAAGAAGACGAAGAAGCTTAATTGGTAGATTGTTTGATAAATATCAGGTGATAAGTCCGATTTTCAAAGCTTAAACAAGTACCTCTCATAAGAAAATCTCCTAGCAGGAAAGTCTGCTAGGAGATTTTACTAGTGAATCAAATGATAGTTCGTTATTATATTATTTTAAAGCCATCATATTGACATACAATTGAATTTTTGCTAGAATCCTTGAAGGAGGATACGTCTAATGAAAATAATAAAAAAATTGATGCAAATCGCATTAGCAGTCTTTTTCTTTAGCTTACTGGCGACAAGTACAGTATTGGCGGATGATACTGATTCAGAGGGTTGGAAATTTGTCCAAGAAAACGGAAGAATCTACTACAAGAAGGGGGACCTCAAAGAAACCTACTGGCGAGTGATTGATGGTAAGTACTATTATTTTGATTCTTTATCTGGAGAGATGGTTGTCGGCTGGCAATATATACCTGCTCCACACGAAGGGGTTACGATTGGTTCTTCTCTAAGGCAAGATGTTGCTTTTAGACCAGATTGGTTTTACTTTGGTCAAGATGGGGTACTACAAGAATTTGTTGGTAAGCAAGTTTTAGAAGCAAAAACTGCTACAAATACCAACAAACATCATGGGGAACAATATGATAGTCCAGCAGAGAAACGAGTCTATTATTTTGAAGATCAACGTAGTTATCACACCTTAAAAACTGGTTGGGTTTATGATGAGGGGCACTGGTATTATTTACTGAAGGATGGTGGATTTGATTCTCGCATCAACAGATTGACTGTTGGGGAACTAGCACGTGGTTGGGTTAAGGATTTTCCTCTTACATATGATGAAGATAAGCTAAAAGCTGCTCCATGGTATTATCTAGATCCAACAACTGGCATCATGCAAACAGGTTGGCAATATCTTGGTAACAAGTGGTACTACCTCCGTTCATCAGGAGCAATGGCAACTGGCTGGTATCAAGACGGCTCAACTTGGTATTATCTAGATGCTGAAAATGGTGATATGAAAACGGGCTGGCAAAACCTTGGGAACAAATGGTACTATCTCCGTTCATCAGGAGCAATGGCAACAGGTTGGTTCCAGATTAATGGCAAATGGTACTATGCTTATAGCTCAGGTGCTTTAGCAGTGAATACGACCGTAGATGGCTATTCTGTCAACTATAATGGCGAATGGATTCAATAATGAAAGAAGCGATTGTGAAGGAAACAATCGCTTTTTTTGTGAAAATATAATAAAATAGATAGGAGAGAATAAATACTTGTATGAAAAAATAAGACGGCTTTTTCGTCTAGTAAAAGGAAAAAATGACAAAAAAAGTTGGTGTCGGTCAGGCACATAGTAAGATTATTTTAATAGGAGAGCATGCGGTCGTTTACGGCTATCCTGCCATTTCCCTGCCTCTTTTGGAGGTGGAAGTGACTTGTAAGGTAGTTCCTGCAGCGAGTCCATGGCGTCTCTATGAGGAAGATACCTTGTCCATGGCAGTTTATGCTTCGCTGGAGTATTTGGATATCAAAGAAGCCTGTATTCGCTGTGAGATTGACTCGGCTATCCCTGAAAAACGGGGAATGGGTTCGTCAGCCGCTATCAGCATAGCAGCCATTCGTGCAGTATTTGACTACTATGAGGCTGATGTGCCTCATGATGTACTAGAAATCTTGGTCAATCGGGCTGAGATGATTGCCCATATGAATCCAAGTGGTTTGGATGCTAAAACCTGTCTCAGTGACCAACCTATTCGCTTTATTAAGAATGTAGGATTTACAGAGCTTGAGATGGATCTATCAGCCTATTTGGTGATTGCCGACACGGGCGTTTATGGTCATACACGTGAAGCCATCCAAGTGGTTCAGAGCAAGGGGAAGGATGCCCTACCGTTTTTACATGCCTTGGGAGAATTGACCCAGCAGGCAGAGGATGCGATTTCACGAAAAGATGCTGAAGGGCTGGGGAAAATCCTCAGTCAAGCACATTTACATTTAAAAGAAATTGGTGTCAGTAGCCCTGAGGCAGACTCTTTGGTTGAAACGGCTCTTAGTCATGGTGCTCTGGGTGCCAAGATGAGCGGTGGTGGCCTTGGAGGCTGTATTATCGCCTTGGTAGCCAATCTGGACCAAGCACAAGAACTAGCAGAAAGATTAGAAGAGAAAGGAGCTATTCAGACATGGATAGAGAGCCTGTAACAGTACGTTCCTACGCAAATATTGCTATTATCAAATATTGGGGAAAGAAACAAGAAAAAGAGATGGTTCCTGCTACTAGCAGTATTTCTCTGACTTTGGAAAATATGTACACAGAGACGACTTTATCGCCTTTACCAGCCAATGCGTCAGCTGATGCCTTTTATATAAATGGTCAGCTGCAAAATGAGGCGGAGCATGCCAAGATGAGTAAGATTATTGACCGTTACCGTCCAGATGGTGAAGGCTTTGTCCGCATCGATACTCAAAACAATATGCCGACAGCAGCGGGCCTGTCCTCAAGTTCTAGTGGTTTGTCTGCCTTGGTCAAGGCTTGCAATGCTTATTTTCAGCTTGGATTGGATAGAAGTCAGTTGGCGCAGGAGGCGAAGTTTGCCTCAGGCTCTTCTTCTCGGAGTTTTTATGGACCACTAGGTGCCTGGGATAAGGATAGCGGAGAAATTTACCCTGTAGAGACAGACTTGAAACTAGCTATGATTATGTTGGTGCTAGAGGATAAGAAAAAACCAATCTCTAGCCGTGACGGGATGAAACTCTGTGTGGAAACTTCGACGACTTTTGATGACTGGGTTCGTCAGTCTGAGAAAGACTATCAAGATATGCTGGTTTATCTCAAGGAAAATGACTTTGCCAAGGTTGGGGAATTGACTGAGAAAAATGCCCTGGCTATGCACGCTACGACCAAAACAGCATCACCAGCCTTTTCTTATCTGACCGATGCGACTTATGAAGCCATGGACTTTGTTCGCCAGCTTCGTGAACAAGGGGAAGCCTGCTACTTTACCATGGATGCTGGTCCCAATGTCAAGGTCCTCTGTCAGGAGAAAGACTTGGAGCATTTATCAGTAATCTTCGGTCAACGTTATCGCTTGATTGTGTCAAAAACAAAGGATTTGAGCCAAGATGATTGCTGTTAAAACTTGCGGAAAACTCTATTGGGCAGGCGAATATGCTATTTTAGAGCCTGGGCAGTTAGCCTTGATAAAGGCTATTCCCATCTATATGAAGGGCGAGATTGCTTTTTCTGATAGTTACCGTATTTATTCGGATATGTTTGATTTCGCAGTGGACTTGACACCAAATCCTGCTTACAGTTTGATTCAAGAAACGATTGCTTTAGTGGAAGATTTCCTTGTTTATCGTGGGCAAACCTTGCGGCCTTTTTCTCTAGAAATTCGTGGGAAAATGGAACGAGAAGGGAAAAAGTTTGGTTTAGGTTCTAGCGGTAGCGTCGTTGTCTTGGTTGTCAAGGCTTTACTGGCTCTGTATGATGTTTCTGTTGATCAGGAGCTCTTGTTCAAGCTGGCTAGTGCTGTCTTGCTCAAGCGAGGAGACAATGGTTCCATGGGAGACCTTGCCTGTATTGTGGCAGAGGATTTGGTTGTCTACCAGTCTTTTGATCGCCAGAAGGTAGCTGCTTGGTTGGAAGAAGAAAACTTGGCGACAGTTTTAGAGCGTGAGTGGGGCTTTTCAATTTTACAAGTGAAACCAACTTTAGAATGCGATTTCCTAGTGGGATGGACCAAGGAAGTGGCTGTATCAAGTCACATGGTCCAGCAAATTAAGCAAAATATAGATCAGAACTTTTTAACTTCCTCAAAAGAAACGGTAGCTGCTTTGGTAGAAGCCTTGGAGCAGGGGAAAGTAGAAAAAAGCATCGAGCAAGTGGGAAGAGCGAGCCAGCTCTTAGAAGGCTTGAGCGCAGATATTTACACACCTTCGCTTAGACAGCTGAAAGAAGCTAGTCAAGATTTGCAGGCTGTTGCCAAGAGTAGCGGCGCTGGTGGTGGTGACTGTGGCATTGCCTTGAGTTTTGATGCGCACTCAACTGAAACCCTAAAAAATCGTTGGGCCAATCTGGGGATTGAGCTCTTATACCAAGAAAGGATAGGACATGACGACAAATCGCAAGGATGAGCATATCCGCTATGCCCTTGAACAGAAAAGTTTCTATAATAGCTTTGATGAGGTGGAGCTGATTCATTCTTCCTTGCCTCTTTACGACCTGGAAGAAATCGATCTGTCGACAGAGTTTGCTGGTCGAAAGTGGGACTTTCCTTTTTATATCAATGCTATGACGGGTGGAAGCGATAAGGGAAGAGAAATCAATCAAAAACTGGCTCAAGTGGCGGAAGCCTGTGGTATTTTATTTGTAACGGGTTCTTATAGCGCAGCCCTCAAAGATCCAACAGATGACTCTTTTTTTGTCAAATCTAGTCATCCCAATCTCCTCCTTGGAACCAATATTGGATTGGACAAGCCTGTCGAGTTAGGACTTCAGACTGTAGAAGAGATGCATCCTCTTCTCCTGCAAGTGCATGTCAATGTCATGCAGGAATTACTCATGCCTGAAGGAGAAAGAAAGTTCAGAAGCTGGCAATCGCATCTAGCAGACTATAGCAAGCAAATCCCTGTCCCTATTGTTCTCAAGGAAGTTGGCTTTGGGATGGATGTGAAGACCATTGAAAGAGCCTATGAACTGGGTGTTCGAGCCTTTGATATATCGGGTCGTGGCGGTACCAGTTTTGCCTATATTGAAAACCGCCGTAGTGGCCAACGTGATTACCTCAATCAATGGGGCCAGTCCACCATGCAAGCCCTTCTCAATGCCCAAGACTGGAAAGACAAGGTCGAACTCTTGGTTAGTGGAGGGGTTCGAAATCCTCTGGATATGATTAAGTGCCTAGTCTTTGGTGCCAAAGCCGTGGGACTGTCTCGAACAGTTCTGGGATTGGTTGAAAACTACACGGTTGAAGAAGTAGTTGCCGTTGTTCAAGGCTGGAAAGCAGATCTACGCTTGATCATGTGTGCTCTTAATTGTGCCACCATAGCAGATCTACAAAAAGTAGACTATCTTCTCTACGGAAAATTAAAAGAAGCAAATGATCAGATGAAAAAGGCGTAACCACCGCCTTTTTTCCATCTGCAGACCGAGGTGACTTTTTTGAATTGTGATAAAATAGAAAGGAGAGGATGAACCTATGAGAAAATTTAAAATCTTTTTATTTATCGAAGCCTGTCTTTTGACAGGAGCTCTGATTTTAATGGTATCAGAGCATTTTTCGCGTTTTCTGCTGATTCTATTCCTCTTTTTGCTTTTGATTCGCTATTACACTGGTAAAGAGGGGAATAACCTCCTTTTAGTAGTGGCAACCATTCTCTTCTTTTTCATCGTCATGCTCAATCCTTTTGTGATTCTAGCTATTTTTGTTGCGGTCATCTATAGCCTTTTTCTTCTTTATCCGATGATGAACCAGGAAAAAGAGCAGACAAATTTAGTTTTTGAAGAGGTGGTGACGGTTAAGAAGGAGAAAAATCGTTGGTTTGGAAATCTTCATCATTTTTCAAGCTACCAGACTTGCCAGTTTGATGATATCAATCTTTTTCGTCTCATGGGCAAGGATACCATTCATCTGGAGAGGGTCATCCTAACCAATCATGACAATGTCATTATTCTCAGAAAGATGGTAGGAACGACCAAAATCATTGTACCTGTAGATGTGGAAGTCAGTCTTAGCGTTAACTGTCTCTATGGTGATTTGACTTTTTTCAACCAGCCCAAGCGAGCCCTCCGCAATGAACACTATCATCAGGAAACAAGAGACTATCTCAAGAGTAACAAGAGTGTCAAGATTTTCTTGACCACTATGATTGGCGATGTGGGGGTGGTCAGAGGATGAAAAAACAAGCCTATGTAATCATTGCTCTCACCTCCTTATTATTTGTCTTGTTTTTCTCCCACAGCTTGCTGGAAATCCTTGACTTTGACTGGACTATTTTCTTACATGATGTCGAAAAAACAGAAAAATTTGTCTTTTTGTTGTTAGTATTCAGCATGTCCATGACCTGTCTCTTAGTCCTGTTTTGGCGAGGTGTTGAAGAGCTTTCTCTAAGAAAAATGCAGACTAATCTCAAGCGTTTATTAGCAGGGAAAGAAGTGGTTCAGGTTTCCGATTCAGATTTGGATGCCAGTTTCAAGTCCTTGTCAGGGAAACTTAACCTCTTGACGGAAGCACTTCAAAAGGCTGAAAATCACAGTCTTGCTCGGGAAGAGGAAATCATTGAGCAGGAAAGAAAGCGGATTGCTCGGGATTTGCACGATACAGTCAGTCAGGAGTTGTTTGCGGCCCACATGATTTTGTCAGGCGTCAGTCAGCAGGCTTTGAAATTGGATAGAGAAAAGATGCAGATCCAGTTGCAGAGTGTTACAGCCATCCTTGAAACAGCCCAGAAGGATTTGCGGGTCTTGCTCTTGCATTTGCGACCAGTTGAATTGGAACAGAAGAGCTTGATTGAAGGGATTCAAATTCTCCTAAAAGAGCTTGAGGACAAGAGCGATCTCAAGGTTAGTTTCAAGCAAAATGTGACGAAATTGCCCAAGAAAATCGAGGAGCATATCTTCCGCATCTTGCAGGAGTTGATCAGCAATACCCTCCGCCATGCCCAGGCCTCTTGTTTGGATGTCTATCTCTATCAGACGGATGTTGAATTGCAGCTGAAGGTGGTGGATAATGGGATTGGTTTCCAGTTGGGGAGCTTAGACGACTTGAGTTATGGACTTCGTAATATCAAGGAGCGGGTCGAAGATATGGCAGGGACGGTTCAGTTATTAACAGCTCCCAAGCAAGGACTGGCAGTTGATATCCGTATTCCCTTGTTAGGTAAGGAATCATAAAGGAGTAGAGATGAAAATTTTACTAGTAGATGACCATGAAATGGTCCGATTGGGCTTGAAAAGTTACTTTGACCTCCAAGACGATGTAGAAGTTGTGGGCGAGGCGGCAAACGGGTCTCAAGGTATTGACTTGGCCTTGAAACTGCGTCCAGATGTCATTGTCATGGATATCGTTATGCCTGAGATAAATGGAATTGATGCGACCTTGGCTATCCTCAAAGAATGGCCTGAAGCCAAGATTTTGATTGTGAGCTCTTATTTGGACAATGAAAAAATCATGCCCGTCTTAGATGCAGGTGCTCGTGGCTATATGCTCAAAACTTCTAGTGCAGACGAACTACTCCATGCCGTCCGTAAGGTGGCTGCTGGCGAGTTGGCCATTGAGCAAGAGGTCAGCAAGAAGGTAGAATACCACCGCAATCACATAGAACTACATGAGGACTTGACTGCGCGTGAGCGAGATGTTCTCCAACTCATCGCCAAGGGCTACGAAAATCAGCGTATCGCAGATGAACTTTTTATCTCTCTCAAGACGGTCAAGACCCATGTGTCCAATATCCTAGCCAAACTTGAGGTCAGTGATCGTACCCAGGCTGCAGTCTATGCCTTTCAGCACCACTTGGTGGGGCGTGAGGATTTTTAGATGAGTCTAACAGATTTACTTGAGGAGCTAGAAGCAGCAAAAAATCCTAAAAAAGCAGGGCCTATGGAGGCCTATATGCGTCATCAATTTTCCTTTCTAGGCGTTGCGGCGCCAGAAAGAAATAAACTCTATAAAAAATACTTTCCAGAAGCGAAAAAAACAAAGATTATCGATTGGGATTTTGTAGATACTTGCTGGGAAAAAGAGTCTAGAGAATACCAGTATGTGGCTGCCAATTATTTGAAAGCCATGCAGTCTTATCTGAAGGACAGCGATTTGCCTAAGCTAGAGCAGTTGGTTGTTACCAAGTCTTGGTGGGATACGGTGGATATCCTAGATCGAGTAGTAGGGAGTTTGGTGTATGAGAAGCAGGAACTGGAAAAAATAATCCTCCAATGGAGCCTGTCAGACAATATCTGGTTGAGACGCGTCGCTATTGACCACCAGTTGTTAAGAAAAGAGAAGACCAATGTTCAATTAATGGAAAAGATTCTGCTTCATAATTTGAACCAAACAGAATTCTTTATCAATAAAGCCATTGGCTGGGCTCTAAGAGACTACTCCAAAACCAATCCAACTTGGGTAGCAGGCTTCATTGAGAAAAACAAGGAAAGAATGGCTGACCTTAGTATCAAAGAAGCAAGCAAGTACCTCTAGCGTGATTGAAAAGAGCATTCGTTACTTGAAAAAAGTCGCCCATTTATGTTATAATAGACTGTATTTAAAAAATTTTAAGGAGAAATGACAGAATGTCTGTATCATTTGAAAACAAAGAAACAAACCGTGGTGTCTTGACTTTCACTATCTCTCAAGACCAAATCAAACCAGAATTGGACCGTGTCTTCAACTCAGTGAAGAAATCTCTTAATGTTCCAGGTTTCCGTAAAGGTCACCTTCCACGCCCTATCTTCGACAAAAAATTTGGTGAAGAGTCACTTTACCAAGACGTTATGAACGCTCTTTTGCCAAATGCTTATGAAGCAGCTGTAAAAGAAGCTGGTCTTGAAGTCGTTGCTCAACCAAAAATTGACGTAACTTCAATGGAAAAAGGTCAAGACTGGGTTATCACTGCTGAAGTTGTGACAAAACCTGAAGTAAAATTGGGTGACTACAAAAACCTTGAAGTATCAGTTGATCTAGAAAAAGAAGTAACTGACGCTGACGTTGAAGAGCGTATCGAACGCGAACGCAACAACTTGGCTGAATTGGTTATCAAAGAAGCTGCTGCTGAAAACGGCGACACTGTTGTCATCGACTTCGTTGGTTCTATCGACGGTGTTGAATTTGATGGTGGAAAAGGTGAAAACTTCTCACTTGGACTTGGTTCAGGTCAATTCATTCCTGGTTTCGAAGACCAATTGGTAGGTCACTCAGCTGGTGAAACTGTTGATGTTATCGTAACATTCCCAGAAGACTACCAAGCAGAAGACCTTGCAGGTAAAGAAGCTAAATTCGTAACAACTATCCACGAAGTAAAAGCTAAAGAAGTTCCAGCTCTTGACGATGAACTTGCAAAAGACATCGACGAAGAAGTTGAAACACTTGCTGAATTGAAAGAAAAATACCGCAAAGAGTTAGCTGAAGCTAAAGAAGAAGCATACAAAGATGCAGTAGAAGGTGCAGCAATTGATAAAGCTGTAGAAAATGCTGAAATCGTAGAACTTCCAGAAGAAATGATCCACGAAGAAGTTCACCGTTCAGTTAATGAATTCCTTGGAAACTTGCAACGTCAAGGTATCAACCCTGACATGTACTTCCAAATCACTGGAACTACTCAAGAAGACCTTCACAAACAATACGAGGGAGAAGCTGAGTCACGTACGAAGACTAACCTTGTTATCGAAGCAGTTGCGAAAGCTGAAGGATTTGACGCTTCAGAAGAAGAAATCCAAAAAGAAGTTGAGCAATTGGCAACAGACTACAACATGGAAGTGGCTCAAGTACAAAGCTTGCTTTCAGCTGATATGTTGAAACACGATATCACAATCAAAAAAGCTGTTGAATTGATTACAAGCACAGCAACAGTTAAATAATCATAATAAACAAAAAGCCCACCTGAATTGTACTGACCCCAAAAAGTTAGACAATTAATTTATGCGAAGGATTTAGTTCTGTATTGCACAGGACTGAGTCCTTTTAGTTTTACCTTAATTCGTTTATTGTTGTAGTAATCAATATAGTCTACAA
>NZ_JASHCQ010000038.1:0-11350 GCF_047464035.1 Streptococcus mitis | reverse complement strand
TTAAATCTGGGAGATCTCCTACTTTAACTGTTGCTCCTTCTGGTATCTTAATTTGTTTTAGGACATCCTCTGGAGTCAGTTTTTCTTTTGTTATTGGTGTTTCAATTGGTGTAATTGGTGTTACATTCACTGGTACTTCTACCGTAACTACTTTTCCATTTGGTAAGGTAATCGTTACTTTAACTGGATCTTTCTTACCTGGCGTTGTCAAGTCTGGAATGTTTTCAACATTTGTGACCTTGCCACCTTCTGGAATCTTGATGCCTTTAGTGTAATCCTCCGGTGTTAATGGGGTAGATGTGACTGGTGTCTCAATCTCTTTAACAGGTGTTACATTAACTGGGACTTCTACTGTAATCACTTTTCCATTTGGTAATTCTACAGTGACTTTAACTGGATCTTTCTTACCTGGCGTTGTTAAGTCTGGAATGTTTTCAACATTTGTGACCTTGCCACCTTCTGGAATCTTGATGCCTTTAGTGTAATCCTCTGGTGTTAATGGGGTAGATGTGACTGGTGTCTCAATCTCTTTAACAGGTGTTACATTCACTGGGACTTCTACTGTAATCACTTTTCCATTTGGTAATTCAACCGTTACTTTAACTGGATCCTTCTTACCTGGAGTTGTCAAGTCTGGAATGTTTTCAACATTTGTGACCTTGCCACCTTCTGGAATCTTGATGCCTTTAGTGTAGTCCTCTGGCGTTAACGGAGTATTCGTTACTGGCGTTTCAATTTCCTTAACTGGCGTTACATTAACTGGAACGTCAACAGTAATTGTTTTTCCATTTGGTAATTCAACCGTTACTTTAACTGGATCCTTCTTACCTGGAGTTGTCAAGTCTGGAATGTTTTCAACATTTGTGACCTTGCCACCCTCTGGAATTTTAATTCCTTTGGTGTAATCCTCTGGCGTTAACGGAGTATTCGTTACTGGCGTTTCAATTTCATTAACTGGCGTTACATTAACTGGAATGTCAACAGTAATCACTTTTCCATTTGGTAATTCAACTGTTACCTTAACTGGATCTTTCTTACCTGGAGTTGTTAAGTCTGGAATGTTCTCAACATTTGTGACCTTGCCACCTTCTGGAATCGTGATTCCTTTTGTATAATCCTCTGGCGTTAACGGAGTATTCGTTACTGGCGTTTCAATTTCATTAACTGGAGTTACATTAACTGGAACGTCAACAGTAATCACTTTTCCATTTGGTAATTCTACAGTGACTTTAACTGGATCTTTCTCACCTGGAGTTGTCAAGTCTGGAATATTTTCTACATTGGTTACTTTTCCACCTTCTGGAACTTTAACAAATTTAGCAATATCCTCTTTTGTTAAAGGTGTATTCGTTACTGGCGTTTCAATTGGTGTTGGTTTAGCTTCTACCACCTTAATCGTTGCCGGAACTTCAACTAATACATTTCCATTTTTATCTTTTACAACAACCGTTACTGGTTTATCCCCAACAGTTGTTGCATCAAATGGTTCTTTTTGTCCTTCTGGAACTTTGTATTCAAATGTTGAACCTTCTGGATAATCACTTGGAGTAATACTGTCTCTTGCTTGAGGTTTCTCAGTTGGATTTACAGGAATTAATTGTTCTTTACCTTCCACTACTTTAACCTTAGCTGGAACTTCTACAAGTTTATCTTCTCCGTCTTTTGCTTCTACAATAACATCTTTTTCGCCTAGTGTTGTTGTATCTACTGGAGTTTTATATTTGAATGTTACTCCATCTGGATATTGTTCAGGATCAACACTCTTAGATGCATCTGGTTGTTTGTTTGATTTATCAACTGGTACATATTGTGTCTTCGGTTCAACAACCATCACTTTTGCAGGGACTTTTGCAATAACCTTATCTCCAATTTTTGCTACTACAACAACATCTTTTTCGCCTGGTGTTGTTGTATCTACTGGAGTTTCATAAGAAAACTCTGTCTCTTTAGGGAATGCTTTAGGGTCAATACTTCCTTCAACAGCTGGTTGTTTGTTATCCTTATCTACTGGGACAAATTGTGGATAGCTTTCAACAACTCGTACAGTTGCTGGTACTTCTGCAATAGGATTACCATCTTTATCCAGCACTTCAACAATCACATTCTTATCTCCAGTTGTTGTTACATCGATTGGAGATGTTTGTCCATCTGGAGTCTTATATCTAAATGTAGATCCTTCTGGATAATCTGTTTTATCAATGCTCTTCTCTGGATCTGGTTGTTTGTTGTTTTCATCCACTGGAACAATTTGTGGTACACCTTCAACTACTGTAACTGGGACTGTAACAGTAGTTGTTTTCACTTCACCATCTACAGTGTATTTAACAGTCACATCTACTTCAGTATCATCTGTTAAGTCAGGAACTGTTACTGGAGCTGTTTTATCAATCTCAACTCTAGCACCTTGTGGTAGTTTACCTGTAAATGTTCCATCAGCAATCGCTTTTTCAGCTTGAGCAAGCACTTTTTCTTTTGCTTTTTCTTTGTTGCCATTTTTAGGAACAAGAATTTCATCTGCTTCTGGTTTTGGTAAAACTGTTACTGGAACTTTCACTGTTTCAGTTAACTTACCATTGTCATATGTTACTGGGACTGTTACTTCTTTCTTACCTGTTGTTTTTGTTAGGTCTTCTGGAATTGCAGGTTCACCTTTTGTTCCACCAGTTCCTGGTGTTACTGCATCTTGAACAGTTTTAGCTTCTACTGTATCACCTTCGAATACGACAACGTTACTTGATGTTGAACCTACTACCGTTACTGGTACTGGTACTTCGCTAGTTTTAACTACATTACCATCTTTTACATACTCTACAACTGCTGTTGCTGGAGTTTGTACTCCAGTTGCTGTTGTTGCCGGTACTGTTCCTGCTTTAATTTCTTTAACTCTTACAGTTACACCATCTGGCAACTTAGTTGTCGCTGTAGCTGCTTCTGTGGCTTTTGCTTTTACCACTTCTTCTAAACCAGTACTATCTTTTAGTACTTTTACACCTTCTGGAGTTACTTTTGGTAAAACTACAACATCTACTTTAGTTGCTACTGAAATTGTTTCAGTTCCTTTTGTATAAGTCACTGTTGCAGGAGTTGGCAATGTTTGACCTGCTTTACCTGCAGTCGTTGGGATATCTGTAATATCATTTTTAGTTGTAGTGAATCCATCAACTTCTGTAGGAGTTACTTTTTCTTTTAATTGATCACTTGTTACAGTGTCATCTTCTACTGTATATAGTTTATTTGTTACTTGATCTTTAACAGTAATACCATAAGTCGTTGAAGCAATCGCAGTATTATCACCTTCATTTGTTCCTGTTGCTGTATCTGAATCGGCAGTAACGATATTTCCGTTACTATCTTTTACTTCAACTTTAACTGTATAAGTACCTACTTCTGATAGTAGATGAGCTTTTGCTTGTTCTAAATCTGTATATTCTGATTGTTGCCCTGATGGTGATGTTACAGTTACTTTAGTTATAGTTGTTTCTTTTTTAGGTGATGTAGTTGCATCATCTTCTGTATCTCTAATTGTTACTGCAGCTGATGCTTGTTTCACTAAGTCCACTGTGGCACCTTTTACTGTAGTATAAGAAGTTGAACTTACTGTTGGAGCATTATTTAGAATTGATGCCTTATCATCACTTTCAGCAATGCTACCTTTAACCAAACCAGTAAATCCAGATTCTGTTCTAATGTTCCAGAAATTTCCGTCTTTAGTAGCAGTAACTCTTGAATTATCAGATGATGTCCAAGTTTGAGTTACAGGATTGTATTCAACAACAACAGCATTTCCCTCTTGAGTTGCTGTATTTAATCTTGGAATAACTGTTTTATCTCTCGTTACTTCATCAACACTTACTATTTTATCATTAGCAGTATAAGTTCTAGTATAAGAATAGATGTAATAATTTATTGTTCCATCAGTCTGTACTTCTGTAAAGACTTGTCTCTTAGTTAGTTTATAACCGCCGTCCGGAGTTGATTCTTTTACTTCTTTATAATTGTTTTCAAGCTCCCAATTACCTGTCGTTTCATCTAAACGAGCTTTATGCACACCAGATTTATCTGTTAAACTCACTTCATTTCTCAATAAAGTAGCTTTAACATTTTCAGTTATTGCTTTGGCACTAATTGTATCAGTAGAAGCGTCCTTCGTATCTTCTTCAGAAACCGGAATATTAATTTCAGAACCTACTTGTCCTAATGCAGTGCCTTGAACAGCTTTTTCATTTGTTGTACCAGATGCAACTACCCATTGTCCATCTCTAACCTCAAGCTTCGTAATTTTACCATTAGGTAATTTTACTTCCGCAGTTGAAGCTCCATCTGATATTGTTACTGGTATAGTTGTAGCATAAGCATGAACGTTTTTCACCGTAATTGTTGGTTTTACAACAACGGTAATATATTTCTGAACTTCATGTCCCGAATGAATCCATGTAGAATCTGATCTTTGTGTTGTATTGTAATCCTTAGCATATACTGATACTGTATAAATACCCGCTGTTGTGGCTGTCCCAGACAATTTACCCTTACCATAAACTGATTGATCACCATTTTCATCAGTTTCGACTGGAGTTCCATCTTGAGCTAAACTATAGGAGATACCTGGAATAGAAGTCTTCGTTCCATCCAATTCACCAGCTTTTTTAGTAGTAGCATAACCAGCTAACCCAGAAACAGCTTGTCTGAATTGTTGATTAGGAATTGTTACAACTTTTCCACTTGCTAATTTATAATTAACTCTTTGTCTGTCTCCAGAAAAATTAGAACCTGCGTCATCTTTATATGAGATATCAATGTTTACATTCTTCCCTACTTGTGTTTCATACGCATCATCTGAAACTTCTAATCTCGGTGGTTTTGAATCTTGCCATGCGATCCAACCAGATCTTAGATTTTTAAACTCCATACTAACAATTTGATGTGTTTTTTCATTCTCTGCTTCAACAGTAAACCTTAGATCTTGTACACCATTTTGAACATTCGAAACAACTCTACCTTGAATAGAATCACTCTCTTTATCGTAAATCAAACCACTTGGCAAATTAGTTGGACTTATTGATTTTATTTTCCAACCCGCTTCCTTTGCTTTATCTGTTACAGCAAAACGGTTCGATATATTTGGGATATATGCACGATCTACTCCTTGTTCATAACCCATCTTATAAATTTCTGTTGCCAAAAATTCATAAGCTCCAGAGCTTCCAAAAACTGTTGCAGGATTGTTTGAGATTCTATTACCATCAGGTTTTTCCTTATTTCTCCATAGTTTAGCTTCTTCTTGTAATTTTTGAACCTGTTCTTTTGAAAGTGGGTAATCCATTCGTCCTGGTGATGTAACTGGTTGTCCATTTACTGTTGACATTGCTACTGGGTTTTTCTCTTGACCAGTACGCTGAGAAGAATACATCTCAATTTCTAAATCAGTAGGAGCGTTTCCAGTTCCTTTTACTTCTATATCTCCTGCTTGTCCACTTGCTATCGCAATAACTTTATTATTCCTTCTCGAATCATTTTCAGGTATAGCTACGAATGTGAATTTGTCAGTTCCTGTTGTAGTTGTATCTGGAACTGTCGTAGTATTGTTTTCATTAACAATAAACGTATCTGCTCTAAATCCACTTTCCCCATTACCTGGGATAGCTTTCCCATTTCTAGGATCTTGATTTTTATTTTCTTTTTCTTCTTTCTTGTCTGCAGTTGCTTTTGGCATACTTTCAATAACGAAAGCTTTACCGTTTACTGCTGATGTAGCTTTTGCTACTTCTTCTTTTGTTGCTGCTTCATTTGCAACTACAACTTTTGCATTTGCTAATTCTGCTTTTGCAGACTCAATTGCTGAAGCTGTTTTTTCAGTTGATGATGCTTTTTCTAAAGCTGCTTCTAAACGAACAATTGCTGCTTCCAACTTACTTATGTCAGCCTTTGCAGCTGGTACTTCTTCCGCTTTTGATGCTTCTGCTGGTGCTTCTGCAGCTTTTGCAGCTTTTGGTGTTTCTGCTGGTGCTGCCTCAGGAGCTGGTGTTGCTAGTTGCTCAGCTGTTTGTGCTTCCACAGTTGATGTAGAAGTTTCAGTTGAAGCTACAGGCTTGGTTGAATCTGCTTGATTTCCAGCATCAGAGTTAACCTGTTCGCTAGTCACTGTAGCTGATGTACCTGGCTCCTGAGCCTGAACAGTCGCTGCCCCACCAAACATCATATAGGCTGCCACAGCTACTGACGCTGCTCCAAAACTATACTTACGGATTGAAAAGCGCTGGACTTTTTGTCCGTGGTACTTGTCCATTCTTGAATACATATTATCTCCTTTTTAAATAAATTTTAATTGCGAAATTACACCCAAGTATTTAAACAACGCCTCCATTGCCAGCTTAATTTATACATTAAAACAGCTACACTTAGGTACTCAATCACTAATTTACATTATAACATTATTTCAACTAAACTGTCTACGTTTATGTACAAAATATGAGGATTTTTCTATATATATATATATATTAATCAACGTTTTATGAGATTTCATCATAAAAAATAAAAGGCCAATTTGACCTTTTACTTTTATATATTTATTTACGGTTTGATACGGTGCAACATACGTGGGAATGGGATAGCTTCACGGATGTGTTTTGTTCCTGCTGCAAAGGTTACCATACGTTCGATACCGATACCAAATCCTCCGTGTGGAACTGTACCGTATTTACGAAGGTCAAGGTAGAATTCATATTCTGTACGATCCATGCCAAGTTCATCCATTTTTGCGACAAGGGCATCGTAGTCTTCCTCACGCATAGATCCACCGATAATTTCTCCATAGCCTTCTGGAGCAAGCAAGTCTGCACAAAGCACGCGCTCTGGATTTCCAGGAACTGGTTTCATGTAGAAGGCCTTGATGGCTGCTGGGTAGTTCATGACAAATGTTGGCACACCAAAGTGATTTGAGATCCATGTTTCATGTGGTGAACCGAAGTCATCACCATGCTCAAGATGTTCGTAGTCAGCATCTTCATCATTCTCATGCTCTTGCAAGAGGTCAATGGCTTGATCGTAAGTGATACGTTTGAAGGGCTCTGCAATGTAGCGTTTCAAGAGTTCTGTATCACGTTCCAATGTTTCCAAGGCTTGAGGAGCACGGTCAAGAACACCTTGAAGAAGAGCTTTTACATAAGCTTCTTGCAAGTCAAGCGACTCATCATGTGTTAAGTATGAGTACTCAGCATCCATCATCCAGAACTCAGTCAAGTGACGGCGTGTTTTTGATTTTTCAGCACGGAATACGGGACCAAAGTCAAAGACACGACCAAGAGCCATCGCACCTGCCTCTAGATAAAGCTGCCCTGATTGGCTCAAGTAGGCTGGAGTTCCGAAGTAGTCAGTTTCAAAAAGTTCAGTTGAATCTTCTGCCGCGTTTCCTGAAAGGATTGGACTATCAAACTTCATGAAGCCGTTCTTGTCGAAGAACTCATAAGTTGCGTAGATGATAGCGTTACGGATTTGCATCACCGCTACTTGCTTACGGGAGCGTAGCCACAAGTGACGGTTGTCCATCAAGAAATCTGTTCCATGTTCTTTTGGTGTGATTGGGTAGTCTTGAGATTCACCAATCACTTCGATGTCTGTAATGTCCAACTCATAACCAAATTTAGAACGTTCGTCTTCTTTGACAATTCCTGTCACATAAACAGACGTTTCTTGGCTCAAGCGTTTGATAACATCAAACTTCTCAAGCCCCACTTCTTCACCAAATTTCTCTACAAAGTTTGGTTTAAAGGCTACACCTTGGAAGAAGGCTGTTCCATCGCGCAATTGCAAGAAGGCGATTTTCCCTTTTCCTGATTTGTTGGCAACCCAAGCTCCAATCGTCACTTCTTGACCAACATAGTCTTTTACATCGATAATCGTTACACGTTTTGTCATTATTTTTCCTTTTCTTTTTCTTTTATTTTTCCATAAATGCTTTCAAGCGTTTAACTGCTTCTTTAAGCGTGTCTAGGTCTGTCGCATAGCTGAGGCGGACATTTTCTGGCGCTCCAAAACCTGCTCCTGTTATGAGTGCCAAACCAACTTCCTCAAGAATAGCTGTTGTAAAGTCAGTCACATCCGTATAGCCTTTCATCTCCATGGCTTTTTTTACATTTGGGAAGAGATAGAAAGCGCCTTGTGGCTTAACGACTTCAAAACCAGGGACCTCACATAATAGCGGATAAATGGTATTGAGACGCTCCTCAAAAGCTTGACGCATGATATCAACAGAATCCTGTGGTCCTGTTAAGGCTTCGATAGCCGCATATTGAGAAACAGATGTCAAATTTGAAGTTGTTTGTCCCGTCAATTTACTCATAGCTGCAATGATTTCAGGATCACCTACTGCATAACCAACTCGCCAACCCGTCATGGCATAAGCCTTAGATACACCGTTGATAACAATGGTTTGCTTGCGAATTGCTTCTGATAGACTTGAGATTGGAACAAACTCATTTCCATTATAAACAAGGCGACCGTATATATCATCTGCTAAAATCAGAATGTCATGCTCAACTGCCCAATTTCCGATAGCTAGTAATTCTTCACGAGTATAAATCATACCAGTCGGATTAGATGGTGAATTGAGAACCAAAACCTTTGTTTTATCTGTCCTAACTAGTTCTAGTTGATCCACTGTGACTTTAAAATCATTGTCTTCTTTAGCTTGAACAAAAACTGGAATCCCTTCTGCCATCTTGACCTGATCTCCATAACTAACCCAGTATGGAGTTGGAGTAATAACCTCATCTAAAGGATTGATTACAGCCATAAAAAAAGTATAGAGGGAGAACTTGGCACCTGTAGCAAAGGTAACCTCGTTACTTGCGACAGAATAGCCATAGTAGCGCTCGAAGTAGGTATTCACCGCAGCTTTTAATTCTGGTAGACCTGAAGCTACTGTATAGAAGGAAGCCTGTCCTTCTCGAATAGCTTTAACTGCTGCATCCTGAATATTTTCAGGAGTGTGAAAATCTGGTTGTCCCAAGGTCAAGAAAAGGACATCCTTACCTTGAGCTTTTAATTTTTTTGCTCTCGCATCACTAGCTAAAGTGACACTTTCTTCCATTTCTAAAACACGGTTGGATAGTTTCATAGGCCCTCCTTATTGACCAATGCTCCTGTTTCAAAATCTACTAGATAAAAATTAGAGCCTGACTTGACTTCCCAGATTGGCTTGTCTTGATAACGGCCAAAGGTAATCTTGTCAATCTCGCCTGCTCCTTTTTCCTTAGAAACCGCTTCTGCTTTTTCTTGTGAAACACCTTGATTTAGCTGATAAACGTAAATCTTATGGTCATCTTTTCCAATCAGGACAGCAAGTGCTTCTTGTTTTTTATTACGACCAAGAACGCTATAATAGGATTCCAAGCCATTGTATAAGTCAACCTGATCAGCCTGCTCTAATCCTGCATACTGCTGAGCTAATTTTTCTCCTTCACTTTTAGCTGTTTGATAGGGTTTCATGCCAAGAGAAACCAGATACAGAAAGGAAGCACTGATAACCACAAACAAAATCGTCATCCCTAGACCATACTGCCACAGTAGATTATTTTTTGCTTTTTTTTGTCTTTTTTTCACTCGTCTATTTTACCATCTATTGGGCTTTATTACAAGTGAATGCAAGAACAATCGCACTTTATTTCTTCCTTCAAAGCAAACCGATTTTTCTTGTTTAAAACCGAGCAAGAAAAGTAAAGACAGCTCCAAAATCAACCTATTAAAAAACCTGAGCTTTGATACTCAAGTTTTCGTAAGTTCTTTTACTTTATAAAATTACTTTATCATCCATTCTTTTAGCTATTTTGCCTAAAAAAATAGGTAGAAGAAGGCTAATTATGACTAAGAAGGATCCTAAATAAAGAAATGCTACTACAAAGCCTAAATGGTCAATCAACCAGCCTGTCAGCGGGAAAAACACAATCATACTCAGGCTAAACATCATAGAGTAGACACTCAGCATGGTTGCCCTTACTTCACTTGGAAGGCGCCCTTGCAAATCATTGTCAAAAATCGGCTTAAAAAGAGCATGCAGAGCATTACTAATCAAATAAATCAGAATATAGATTAGAGGTGTTCCAAAGTAGGACAGCATATAGGTGACTCCAGTCAGCAGGACGAGAATAGGAAAAAGCTTCAAGGCAGCATAGTTCTTTCCAATCTTACTCGCTAGATAGACAGCGACGATATTGAAGAGACTACCAAGTAGCATAACTGCTGAAATTTGCCAACCACTTAAATCTGGTAACTGACTTTGATAGTAAAAATAAAACATGCACATGAGTACTCCGACAATCTGAGATAAAATCATCCAGTTGAACAGCATGGGGTTTCGCTTCAACTCTTCCTTAACAGTCCAAATAATCTGTTTCATGGTCACACTATCAGTTTTTTCTAGCTTGACACTGGGCTCTTTCAGCATCCAAATCAGGAAAAGAACTATGATAGAAGTGGCAATCATGATATAGTAGGTCAGGTGTAATTGACCATGAACAAAAAATCCCGCTAAAACAGTCCCCAAAGACCGAGTTCCTTCAGCTACTCCTGCCATAAAGCTTGAAATGGATAGATAGCGCTCCTTCAGTCCAGCCTCTACAGCAGAGTCATAGACCATTGCTGCGCTTGTGCCTGAATCAAAATTATAAGACAAGGCACTCACCGCCATAGCTAGCGCATAAATCCAAAAATTTCCCTGCCCAGCCAACATGAGAACGGAAGACACAATCCCTGCTATTCGACTTAAATAAAGATTGGTCTTATAGGAATAGCGATCAGCTAACATTCCAGATGGAATTTCACAGAGAAGACTGGTAGTATGAAAAATACTCTCCAGAAGTCCAATCTGCCAAAGAGACATTCCATTTTGACTGAGAAAGAGAATCCAAAAACTGGTAATCCCTAAAAAAGCAAAAAACTCAACTCCGGCCATCAGGCCAATATTTTTCCGATAATTTCTTATTAACATCTTTTCTCCTTAACAAGTGTATTATTATTTCTTTTGTCCGTCACTTGTTAATCTTTGCCTTACATGATCTCCACCCCTTTTTAGAAGCATTCTTCAATGCCATTATTTTCGTTTAATTGTTTATGAAATGATACCGGAAAATAGCTGTTATGCGGTTTCTATTGCGAGTTTTCTTGTTTATTTTAGCACTTATGTCATCATATTACAAGTGAATATAAGAATACTCTTCGAAAATCAAATTCAGCTAATTTCTCAAAGTAACTTCCACTTGCCCAACCAAAGTGGAAATTAGTCTAAAACGGATTTTTATGGTGGAATTAAGTGTGAGACGTTTGAGTTAGAAATGAGGTCTACTATGACAAAACATAA
>NZ_JASHCQ010000037.1:0-12616 GCF_047464035.1 Streptococcus mitis | reverse complement strand
TGCCTCAACCGCAACATACCATAGTCCGTACGGGATTCGAACCCGTGTTACCGCCGTGAAAAGGCGGTGTCTTAACCCCTTGACCAACGGACCAGAGTTGTTATTTTTAACTCTTACTATTATACAGGCTTTTCAAACTTTGTCAACACCTTTTTTAAACTTTTTTAATTAATTTTACCACTGCTTCAGTTCGAGCGGTGTGTGGAAACATGTCAACAGACTGTATATAATGGACATCGTAGACTTCTACCAAACGCACCAAATCCCTTGCCAAGGTCGAAACATTGCAAGAAATATAGACCATTTTTTCTGGTACATAGGTAAGAATAGTATCTAATAACTTATCATCCAGACCTGTGCGTGGTGGATCCACAATCAGAGCATCTGCTCGGTAGCCTTCCTTATACCAGCGAGGAATAATCTCTTCTGCCGTTCCAGCTTCATAATGTGTGTTGTCAAATCCCATTCTTTTAGCATTTCGCTTGGCATCTTCAATGGCTTCTGGAATAATATCCATACCTCTAAGTGTTTTAACTTTCTTTGCGAAGGCAAATCCAATCGTTCCAACTCCACAATAAGCGTCAATCAAATGGTCTTCTTTATCAACATCCAGCGCTTTTACCGCCTCGCTATAGAGGACTTCTGTTTGTTCAGGATTTAGTTGATAGAATGCTCGAGGAGATAGTGAAAATTCATAATCAAGAACACCTTCTTGAATACTCTCTTGTCCCCAGATAATCTCTGTCTTTTCACCATAAATCTCACTGGTTTTAGCTGTATTGGTATTAACAGCTACTGTCACAACTTCTGGAAAATCTTTAATTAAATCTTTTACCAGCAGGGTTAAATTAAGCTGGCGATTTGTAACAATAACAATCTGAACCTGTCCAGTCTTTCTAGCTCGTCGAACCATTATAGTTCTAACACCTAGAGTTTTTCTCTCATCCGTGATTGGAATCTGGTGATAAGTAAGTAATTCTGCTAGACGATTAGCAATCACTTGAGTTTCCTTGTCTTGTACCAGGCACTCTTTCAACTCTACTAAGTAATGAGAGTTTTGTGCATATAAGCCCGCCTTGACCTGATTTTTAAATTTTCGAGTCTGAAATTGTAACTTGGCACGATAGTACTTGGGTTCCTGCATTCCAATAGTTGGACGAATTTCATAGTTTTCATATCCTACAGGAGCAAATTTTTTCAGTGCTTGATGAAGTAAGTCCGTCTTGAACTCTAGCTGCTTATCATAATGGAGGTGCATGATTTGGCAGCCTCCACATTCATTGTAAATAGTACAAGCCGGCACAACTCGAAATTTAGACTTCTTGTTGACCTTCAGTAATTTTGCCTCAACAAAGTTACGTTTAATAGAAGTAATCTGACAATAGATATCTTCTCCTTTGAGAGCACCAGGCACAAAGACTAATGTTTTTTGATAAAAGCCGATTCCCTCACCATTAATTCCCATGCGCTTAATTTTTAATGGTATTTTTTGTTTCACTTTCAGATTCATACCCCTATCTTATCACATTTTGAGTTATAATAGAACTATGAAAATCACAAAACTTGAAAAGAAAAAAAGACTCTATCTGATGGAGCTTGATAATGGCGACAAATGCTACATTACTGAAGATACTATTGTTCGTTTTATGTTATCAAGAGATAAGGTGATAAGTGAAGAAGAATTGAAAGATATTCAGGACTTTGCCCAATTTTCTTACGGTAAGAATCTAGCCCTCTACCACCTATCCTTTAAAGCACGTACTGAAAAAGAGGTCAGAGAATATCTGAAAAAATACGATATTGATGAAAACATCGTTTCTCAAGTCATTATTAATCTTAAAGAAGATAAGTGGATTAATGATGCTCAGTACGCTTATGCTATCATCAATGCCAATCAACTTTCAGGAGACAAGGGTCCTTATGTACTGACTCAGAAACTAGCTCAAAAAGGGATTTCAAAATCTACTATAGAAGAGAACTTGAAAGAATTTGATTTTTCTGAAGTTGCTCAACGTGTAGCTAATAAACTATTGAAAAAATATGAGGGAAAACTTCCAGCTCGTGCCTTGCAAGATAAGATAATCCAAAATCTGACCAACAAGGGGTTTTCCTATTCTGATGCTAAAACTGCCTTTGACCAGTTGGATAGTCAAGTTGACCAAGAAACGACTCATGAACTCATCTTCAAGGAACTCGATAAGCAATATGCTAAGTATGCCCGAAAATATGAAGGATACGAACTTAAACAGCGTTTAACCCAAGTTTTAGCACGAAAGGGCTACGATTTTTCGGATATAGCAAGCGCTCTCAGAGAATATCTTTAATATTTTCATGTAAAATTCACAGATTTTAGGTAATTTTATGGTACAATAGTAAACGATAAACTTATAAATTGTAGAAAGTTGGTTAGTTATGAAGCTTCCAAAAGAAGGCGACTTTATTACAATTCAAAGTTATAAGCATGATGGGAGTCTCCACCGAACTTGGCGGGACACCATGGTACTAAAAACAACAGAAAACGCCATCATTGGTGTCAACGATCATACACTTGTTACCGAAAGTGATGGTCGTCGTTGGGTCACTCGAGAACCGGCTATTGTTTACTTTCACAAGAAATATTGGTTTAATATCATTGCCATGATTCGCGATAATGGAATTTCCTACTATTGCAATATGGCTAGCCCCTACTATCTGGATGAAGAAGCACTGAAGTATATTGATTACGATTTGGATGTTAAAATTTTTACAGATGGGGAAAAACGTCTCTTGGACGTTGAGGAGTATGAGCGTCACAAACGCAAAATGAATTATTCTGATGACTTGGACTATATTTTAAAAGAACATGTCAAAATTCTTGTTGATTGGATTAACAATGGACGTGGTCCTTTCTCAGAAGCCTATGTAAACATTTGGTACAAGCGCTATGTAGAACTAAAGAATCGGTAAAGTTGTCAAACTGGGGTTAAGACCCCGGTTTTTTTATTTTAAAAACCCAGCTTGACAGCTGGGCTTATCCTTATATATCTAATTTTGTAACTGTAAATTTGATATGGGAGTAGTCTTTTTCAACATCCTTATCCAGCAAGAAAGCTGTAGCATCTTTCTTAACCTGAACCAGGTCAATATTCTGAGCTTGGGCTGCATAGACACAACCACAATAACATTGACGGTAAATGTCATACTCTTCACACATCTCTACCGAACGTTTGTAGCCTTGATTTTTCTTGAAATCACTTGGAAGATAGTGGGTTGTATAAATTTTTTGCACATCGATTCCGATACTATTAATGGTTTGAGAATTCTTATGAGGACTGATGGTCAAGGCTGAGCCAAAGTAGTCAAAGCCCAAGTCCATAGCCACTTGAGCTGTCTTATCCAGTCGGTAGTCAAAGCAAACCTTGCAACGGTCGCCACCTTCAGGCTCTTCTTCCAAACCTCTGACTAACTTACGATATTCATTTGGTTCGTAGGGAGCTTCTAGATACTGGACCGTATTTCCTGTCCGCTCATTGAAATCACTGACAAACTTTTTAGTCACATAGGCACGCTTATGGTATTCTGCCTTGGGATGGATATTAGAATTGGCAAAATAGATGGTCACATCTGCATACTTGGTCAAATATTCTAGGGTATAGGTACTGCAAGGGGCACAGCAAACATGCATGAGAATGGTTGGCCGTTGCTCATTTTTCTCCCATACTTGTACCATCTTCTGCATGACACGGTCATAATTAATCTTCTGATTGGGGTTCATCTTGCTCAGAATTTCTTCTACATCGATCATGTTCTTCTCCTTTTTCTAGTCTTATTTTATCATATAAGTTAGGAGAGCTCAAATCAATTTAGAAGTGAATATCATAAAAAGGAGGAATAGGCATTCCCTCATTTTGTATTTTTTATAAGTTGTTTCCTATAGAAAGCTTACATCATGCCACCCATCATACTTGGATCCATTGCTGGAGCTGGGGCTGCTGGTTCTGGTTTATTGGCTACGACTGCTTCCGTAGTCAAAATCAAGCTGGCTACAGATGCTGCATTTTGAAGGGCAGAACGGCTAACCTTAACTGGGTCGATGATTCCTTCTTCAATCATGTTGACCCACTCGCCAGTTGCTGCGTTGAAGCCTGTGCCAACTTCAGCATTTTTCAAACGATCGATAACGATAGATCCTTCAAATCCTGCATTGTGCGCAATCTGACGAACAGGTTCTTCCAAAGCACGGAGAACAATATTACGGCCTGTCGCTTCATCTCCTGCCAACTCCAAATCAGCCACGGCTGGAATAACATTGACAAGGGCTGTTCCACCACCTGCAACGATACCTTCTTCAACAGCTGCACGAGTAGCGTTGAGGGCATCTTCAATGCGGAGTTTCATTTCTTTCAACTCAGTTTCAGTTGCAGCTCCGACCTTAATAACCGCTACACCACCTGACAATTTTGCCAAGCGTTCTTGCAATTTTTCACGGTCAAATTCAGAAGTTGTGGTTTCGATTTGAGACTTGATAACCGCAACACGGTGAGAAATCGCTTCAGGATTTCCAGCACCTTCTACGATAACAGTGCTATCTTTGTCCACAGTTACTCTAGCTGCTTGACCAAGAGCTTCAATTGTCGCATCTTTCAACTCAAGACCAAGGTCTTCTGTGATAACTGTTCCGCCTGTCAAAATGGCGATATCTTCAAGCATGGCTTTGCGACGGTCACCAAAACCAGGTGCCTTAACGGCTACCACGTTGAAGGTTCCACGAATCTTGTTCAAAACAAGAGTTGGAAGAGCTTCACCATCTACATCATCCGCAATAATCAAGAGTGGACGATTGCTTTGGAGAATACTTTCTAGGAGTGGCAAGATTTCTTGGATATTTGAAATCTTCTTATCAGTAATCAAAATGTATGGATTTTCAAGATCAGCTACCATTTTTTCGCTATCTGTCACCATGTACTGTGAAAGGTAACCGCGGTCAAACTGCATTCCTTCAACAACTTCAAGCTCTGTTTCCATACCACGTGACTCTTCGATAGTGATGACTCCATCTTTGCCAACTTTTTCCATAGCTTCAGAGATGTATTCACCGACTTTTTCAGAACGAGAAGAGACGGCTGCAACTTGAGCGATAGCTTCTTTGTTGGCAACAGGAATAGCATTGTTTTTCAAGGCTTCAACTGCTGCAGCAACTGCTGTTTCAATCCCACGACGAATGCCAATTGGATTGGCACCTGCAGTGACGTTTTTGATTCCTTCACGGACGATAGCTTGGGTCAAGACTGTTGCAGTCGTAGTCCCGTCACCTGCGATATCATTGGTTTTAGAAGCTACTTCTGATACCAATTTGGCACCCATATTTTCAAAATGGTCTTCCAATTCGATTTCTTTGGCAATAGTCACACCGTCATTGGTAATCAAGGGTGAACCGAATGACTTTTCAAGAACGACATTACGGCCTTTTGGTCCCAAGGTTACTTTAACAGTGTCTGCAAGGATATCGACACCACGGACCATAGCTGAACGGGCATCAGATGAAAATTTAATTTCTTTTGACATACTTACTTTCTCCTTCTATTTTTCAATGATAGCCAAGATGTTAGCTTCGCCTACGATGATGTACTTTTCATCGCCATCTTTGACATCAAGACCTGCGTGTGCTTCAACCAAGACACGGTCTCCAGCTTTAACACTTGGAGCAACCAAGTCACCGTTCAAGGTACGAACACCTTGTCCAGTAGCCACAACTTGAGCTGTTTTGGTTTTTTCTTGGGCTGAACCTGCGAGGACAAAACCTCCAACAGTTTGTTCTTTTTCTTCTACTTTTAAGACCACACGGTCCCCTAATGGTTTCAACATCTGATTTCCTCCATAATGAGATAGATATCATTAGCACTCTTTACACTTGAGTGCTAATTCATAGTTCTATTGTATCACTTGGTCAGAAATAGTCAAGAAAAAAGTCTGACTTTCTCAATATAAAAAGCCTGAGACCAACTCAGACTTTTTAATGCTTAAAATGGCAATTCTTCCTCTTCCAAAACCAAATCCGCCAAATCTTGTCCTGCATTATTTTCACGCATGGCACGTTGAGCACGACTTTCCAAGAGTTGGAATCCTGTCACAAGGACTTCAGTCACATAGTTCATCTGACCATTTTTCTCAAAACGACGGGTACGAAGTTCTCCATCCACAGAGATAAGACTACCTTTAGTTGCGTAGCTGGCCAAGCTTTCTGCTAGTTTGCCCCATAGAACCATATTGACAAAGTCAGCTTCGCGCTCCCCATTTTGGTCTTTGTAACGACGGTTCACAGCGATAGTTGCTCGCGCTACTGACTTGTCATTGTTGGTTTTGTGCAATTCTGGTGTAGACGTCAAACGCCCAATCATGATAACTTTATTATACATATTTTTTCCTCCTACTTATCTATTCGCAGAAAATCAAAAAAGTTACAGAAATTTGTAACTTTTCGAGGAAATTTTTTACTTTTTATGAACCATGAAACCTGTCGCTTGTTGATTGGCCATGATGGTCATATCTGTAATCTGCACACGACGAGGTTGACTGGTCACATAGACTACTGTGTCTGCGATATCCTGAGCTTGCAAAGCTTCTATTCCTTGGTAAACAGACGCAGCTCGTTCTTTATCACCGTGAAAACGTACCGTCGAAAAATCTGTTTCGACAATTCCCGGTTGAATAGTCGTCACCTTGATATCCGTTGCGATGGTATCAATTCGCAGACCATCTGAAAAGGTCTTAACCGCTGCCTTGGTAGCTGAATAAACTGCTGCACCCGCATAGGCATAAATTCCTGCGGTTGAGCCCATATTGATGATATGTCCTTGATTGGCTTTTACCATTGCTGGCAAGAAACAGCGAGTGACTGCCATCAAACCTTTGACATTGGTATCCAACATGGTCAGCATATCCAACTCTTCATAGTTTTGATATGGAGCCAAGCCAAGAGCCAAACCTGCGTTATTGACTAGGATGTCAATCTGACCTATCGTTTCTAGAATATCAGAGCAGACAGCCTTTACCATGTTCATATCCGTGACATCTAGCGGAAAAGCCCAAACTGTTTGATTTGGGAAGGTCTCTGCAAACTCCGACTTGAGGGTTTCTAGTCTGTCTATCCGTCGTCCAGTTAGAACGACATTCTCACCCTGCTCCAGATAAGCACGCGCAATCGCTTCACCAATTCCTGATGTCGCTCCTGTAATCACAACATTTTTTGCCATCTTATTTCCTTCTAGCTGGTCTATCAGATACTAACAACTTCTTAGGCAGTCCAGTGCTTAGCTGGATCAAATGGAGTTCCGGCAACTTGGTCTTCTGATAATTCAATAATACCACGTTTTTGCGGAGCATTTGGCAAATGCAATTCACGAGGGCTACACATCATGCCAAAACTCTTTTCGCCACGAAGCTCACCTGGGAAAATAAGATTGCCTTTGGGCATCATAGCTCCAGGAAGAGCCACAATGGTTTTCAACCCCACACGCGCATTAGGAGCCCCTGCAACGATTTGCACTGTCTTGTCACTTGCGACTGCAACTTGGCAGATGTTGAGGTGGTCACTATCTGGATGAGCTACCATCTCGACAATTTCACCAACAACAAACTTAGGCTCTTTGTCATTGATAATTTCTTCTTTAAAACCTTCCGTTTGTAATTCTTGGTTCAAACGAGCGACTTGCTCATCTGTCAAAAATACTTGACCGCGCTCTGCAATTTCAAACAAACTTGAAACTTCGAAAATATTCCAAGCCACTGTTTCTCCATTTTCTTTGAGGAAAACTCGGGCTACCTTGCCTTTGCGTTCCACATCCAGTTTAGCATCTCCGCTATTTTTCACGATGACCATAAGGACATCGCCGACATGTTCTTTGTTATATGTAAAAATCATTGTTTCCTTTTTCTCCTATTTCAGTCCTGCTAAAAAGTCATTAATTTGTTGCTTGCTTTTACGGTCGCGATTAACAAAACGACCAATTTCCTTGTCTTTTTCTAGAACAACAAGGCTAGGAATTCCATATACATCCCAGAGTTTGGCCAAATCCATATACTGGTCTCTATCCACTCGAATAAAGGTGAACTCTGGATTGGTCTCCTCAATTTCTGGTAAGGCAGGATAGATATAACGACAATCGCCACACCAGTCTGCCACAAAAAGAAAGACCTTCTTGCCCTCTTTTTCCACCAAAGATGCTAATTCTTCTAAACTTGCTGGTTGTATCATAAGACTTCCTCCTCATAGACTAGATCTTCATTTTCATAGACAAAGGTATAATGACGGCCATCCTCAAAAATGACGCCACCAACCAAGCTCTCTAGACTGCTTTCATAGACTTGAACATAGAGGGTCGCAATTTCCCCCATGTCTGAAAAATGGTCTCGCACAATCGCTGTCAACTCTTCCTGAGTCTTCATGAGCTTATGGTCATCTGCAACTTTTTTCGTAGCAAGGGCAAGGCTTCCAATACCAAGCAGAGCCAGACCTGCCATCCACATTTTTTTAGCTTTCATACCATTCATTTTAACACAAAAAAGGCTTTAGGACAAATGAGGAAACAGAAAAAAAGCAAGTAAAAAGCCCCTTCCTTTAAGGAAAAGGACTTCTTATACTCAATGAAAATCAAAGAGCAAACTAGGAAGCTAGCCGCAGATTGCTCAAAGCAGCGTTTTGAGGTTGTGGATAAAGCTGACGTGGTTTGAAGAGATTTTCGAAGAGTATTATTCTTATTGCCAGGCACCTGAGTTGCCAACGTAGTAACCATCAGGGGTGTAGGTATTGCGAAGCATCTTACCTGATGAAGCCAGATAATACCACTTGCCATTATCTTTGACCCAATCATTCGCTAACATGGCACCAGAAGAACTTACATAATACCATTCTCCCTTGTCATATATCCAAGTGCTTGCTTTCATAGCTCCTGAAGTTGATAAATAGTACCACTGGCCTTGGTCATAAATCCAGTTACTCGCAATCATGGCTCCTGATGATCTAAAGGCATACCAGTTCCCACCTTGATAGAGCCAAGTTTGATTGAACATGACTCCTTTATCATTCATAAAGTACCAAGTTCCCTTATCCTTAACCCAATCCTTCTGCACTAATTGTCCTTGTTTTTGATAGTACCAGTTTTGGTTTGATTTTAGCCAGCTTTCTGCTTTTACAATCGGATAAAGTTCTTTGAAAGATCCTCCATCATATTTATGACTGATAGATTTTAGTTTTTCAAGCTTCAACTCACCATTATCATAGTCTGCCCAAGCATATACTTTTTGACCATTGACAGTCTCTGGTAAGGTAGCAGTGTAAGTCTTGGTTTGATAGTCCCATTTTGTATCAAGGTAGGTGTATTGATCATTTGATTCTTTAATATGGTAGTAGCCTCTCTTTCCACTATCATTATGAATATCATTCACAACTTTCGTTGACCAGGTCTTCACTTCGTTTCCGCTCTTAGCCTCGACCTTGATATCTCCTCTATAGCCATAAGGTACGTAAAAATTCAGGTAACGCCCCTCTACACCCATCATAGACTTATCCTTTTCTTGACCTAGGAAATTGACAGTCTGATCTTGACCATTGAGACTAACCGTCCACTCGATTTTCTCGGTTTTTGGCAAATCCAAGACTTTGATATCCACTTCATGACCATTGTTAAACCGAAGAATCTTGCCATCTTGATACTGTACTCCACACTTAACAACCCATTCTTCTTTAAGCTCAAATGCCTGCCCTGAATGAGGTGAAACAAGCAAAGCTAGACCAGCTAGAGACAAACCAAATAATGTGATTTTTTTCATTGTAGTTCCTTCTTAGTCGTTGTTATGTTAATTATATCACTATGTTTTTATTTTGCAACTCATATCCTAAATATGCAAGCAAAAAACCTCTGAGATTGTTCTCAAAGGTTTTGGTCTTGCTAATTACTGTTCTCAACTGCTGCAGTCACAAAGGCAGTGTAGAGTTCTTCTGGACGATTTGGACGGCTTGACAGTTCAGGGTGATACTGACACGCTACAAAGAATTTGTTTTCAGGAATTTCCACGATTTCTACCAAACGATTATCTGGAGAAACTCCTGAGAAGACAAAGCCTGCTGCCTCAAACTGCTCACGGAAGGCGTTGTTAAACTCATAGCGGTGACGGTGACGGCGTTGCACCACTTCTTGATTGTGGTAAGCAGCTGCTGCCTTAGAGCCACGTTTCAACTTAGATGGGTAAAGTCCCAAGCGAAGGGTTCCCCCCATATCCTCAACGTCAATCTGATCACGCATGATATCAATGATAGGGTATTTTGTTTCTGGTGCAAGCTCTGCAGAATTAGCACCTTCAAGCCCCAAAACATGACGAGCAAACTCGATACAAGTCAACTGCATTCCCAAGCAGACACCTAACATTGGAACATCATTTTCACGCGCATAGCGAATGGCTTGGATTTTCCCTTCAGTACCACGCTGGCCAAAACCACCTGGTACGATGATTCCGTCCGCAGCAGACAAGAGTTCTGCTACATTCTCTGCTGTCACATCATTGGCATTGATCCAATTGATTTTAACTTCTGCGTCATTGGCATAACCAGAGTGTTTCAAGGCTTCGACCACTGAGATATAAGCATCTTGCAACTCCACATACTTACCGACAAGGGAAATTTTAACTTGTTTTTTCAGGTTCATGACCTTGTCCACCATGGCTGACCATTCTGTCATATCCGCTGCTGGTGCGTCTAATTTCAAATGGTCACAGACAATTTGATCCATACCTTGAGCCTGCAAGTTCAATGGAATTTGGTAAAGGTGTTCGACGTCCAACGATTCGATAACGGCTTCTGGTGCCACATCACAGAACTGGGCCAGTTTGTTTTTAATTCCTTGACCAACTGGCTCTTCTGTACGAATAACCAACATATTTGGTTGGATTCCCAGTCCACGCAATTCTTTTACAGAGTGTTGAGTTGGTTTGGTCTTCATTTCACCAGCAGCCTTGAGGTAAGGAAGCAAGGTTGTATGAATGTACATGACATTATCCGCACCCACATCTGCCTTCATCTGACGAAGGGCCTCTAAGAATGGCAAGGACTCGATATCTCCTACTGTTCCACCAACCTCTGTAATAATGACATCAGAGTCGGTCGTTAGAGCGGCACGCTTGATTTTTTCTTTCAAAGCATCTGTGATATGAGGGATAACTTGAACAGTTGCCCCAAGGTATTCTCCACGGCGTTCTTTACGAAGAACTTCACTGTAAATTTTACCAGTTGTCACGTTGGAATATTTGTTGAGATTAATATCGATGAAACGTTCATAGTGACCCAAGTCCAAATCTGTCTCAGCTCCATCATCTGTCACAAAGACTTCTCCGTGCTGGTAAGGACTCATAGTTCCCGGATCAATATTGATATAAGGGTCAAATTTTTGAATGGTTACTTTAAGACCTCGATTTTTCAAGAGACGACCCAGACTTGCTGCCACAATCCCTTTTCCAATAGACGATACCACACCACCAGTTACAAAAATATATTTCGTAGACATAGATTCCTCTTTCTAAAATGCTCAAGGTCTTGCTAACTACGAGGGGACATAGAAAACAAGACCCTACTAATAAGAATAATCTGGAACGACTGCACCAGATTCACAACCAAAATACAAGAAGATAACTTCTTGAAAAACAAAAATAGCTCCCTAATAACTAGGGAGCCCCGACCTCTAAAAGAGGTGCCCGAACAATATGATACCTAAAAATAGAATAATTGTCAATAGCTAACTTTTATTCCTCGTTGTTTTCAGCGTCATCATCAGAAAACTCATCGTCTTCTTCGTTGAGATCCACGTCTTCACCCAAGTCATCTGGAGCGATTTCGTTGATTTCTGCATCATAAGCTTCCACTTCGTTTTTCTCATCATCTGGATTTTCATCATCGTATGAAAGAGCTGGATCTGCTTCGTATGCATCTTCGTCTTCTGGATCATCTGCATTGTAGTCAATAGCATCTGAATCGCCATCCATGAAGGCATTGACGCGTTTTTTCTTAGCTTTTGGTGCTACTTCATCGTCGTCATTTTCTTCAAGAGCGATGATTTCTTCGTCGATTTCATCCACACCATACCATGAACGAAGCCCCCATTTGTTATCTCCAAGTGAGATGAAGCTACCGTCAAAGTTCAACTCTGTGTAGAACAAAGGCAAGGCTTCGCGGATATCGCTGTTTGATGTTCCAAGGTAGTTTTGAATTTCGTTTACAAGATCACTAAAATGCATCTCATGGTCGCGACCACGAAGTTCCAAGATAGCACGCGCTACCTCAATCATAGATAGTTCACTTTTTTCTTGCCCAGCAAATACTTCTAATTCCAAAGCGTTTCTCCTCATTTATACTACTATCGCCAGAGCGAACAGACTCTGACCTCATTTTATCATTTACTCTTTATTTTACGATAATTTTGCGGAATAGTCAAAGGTTAAGGGGGAGAAAGTGATAGGACTTTTATTTGCTAATTTCTCAAAGTAACTTCCACTTGCCCAACCAAAGTGGAAATTAGTCTAAAACGGATTTTTATGGTGGAATTAAGTGTGAGACGTTTGAGTTAGAAATGAGGTCTACTATGACAAAACA
>NZ_JASHCQ010000036.1:0-13779 GCF_047464035.1 Streptococcus mitis | reverse complement strand
AGGCAAGTGACGAGTCAAGAGCAATAAGGCTTGAACAAAGTGAAAGCCAGCGTCTTTAGGCGCTGGCTGGTAATTTGGGCTTATAGCCCTGGGACAAACCACCCGTTTGACGGGTGGTCATGATTAGTAAAGAAGTTCGTAAATTTCCATTGCAATCAAGTCAATGCTATCAAACGTATAAGTTTCGCGAGCTTCGACATCACGAAGGGTAAAGATTGAGCCGTTTTCTTCGTCGTGACTGTATGCAACTTCTGCAACAACAACTCCTTCGCGTTCAAAATTACGTTTTAAATTTCCGCCGTCTTTTGCCATTGCTTCAAGGCGGTTGATGATTCTAACCAAATGTGATTCCATTTTGATTCTCCTTCATTTCTTATCGTTACTATTTTACCATAAAGGAGGCCAACTTGCCTAGAAAAAACTAAGATTTCTCGCTAATTCTACTAGCTTAAAGTTTTTTTGAATAAATTAGACAAAAGATTTGAATTTTAATTCAATTGATGTTATAATCATACAGTATTCTATTTTAGAAAGCAGTGTGACTATGAATTTTTCTTTTTTACCTAAGTATTTACCTTATTTTAACTATGGGGCTGTTGTGACGGTTCTCATTTCTATCTGTGTTGTCTTTTTGGGAACTATTTTGGGTGTTGTCTTGGCTTTTGGGCAACGTTCAAAGTTTAAACCGCTTGTTTGGCTAGCCAACTTGTACGTTTGGATTTTCCGCGGGACGCCAATGATGGTTCAGATTATGATTGCCTTTGCTCTTATGCATATCAATGCTCCGACTATTCAGGTTGGGATTTTAGGTGTTGACCTTTCTCGTCTGATTCCAGGGATTTTGATTATTTCTATGAACAGTGGTGCTTATGTTTCTGAGACTGTTCGGGCTGGGATTAATGCGGTTCCTAAGGGGCAGTTAGAGGCGGCCTATTCTTTAGGGATTCGTCCTAAAAATGCGATGCGCTATGTGATTTTGCCACAAGCTATCAAAAATATTTTGCCAGCATTGGGGAACGAATTTATCACTATTATCAAGGATAGTTCCCTCTTATCAGCTATCGGTGTTATGGAGTTGTGGAATGGAGCTACAACAGTTTCTACAACAACCTATCTACCTTTAACACCACTTTTATTTGCAGCCTTTTACTACTTGATTATGACCTCTATTTTGACAGTAGCCTTGAAAGCTTTTGAAAAACGAATGGAACAAGGAGATAAAAAATAATGACAGAGACCTTGATAAAAATTGAAAATTTACATAAATCTTTTGGAAAGAATGAAGTATTGAAGGGCATCAACCTCGAGATTAAAAGAGGAGAAGTTGTCGTTATCATTGGTCCTTCAGGAAGCGGAAAATCTACCTTGCTTCGTTCTATGAATTTGTTGGAAGAAGCAACAAAAGGGAAGGTTATCTTTGAGGGAGTTGATATTACGGACAAGAAGAATGACCTGTTTGCCATGCGTGAGAAGATGGGCATGGTTTTCCAACAATTTAATCTCTTTCCTAATATGACTGTGATGGAAAATATTACCTTGTCTCCTATCAAGACCAAAGGTGAAAGTAAGGAAGTTGCAGAGAAGAGAGCTAAGGAGCTTTTGGAAAAAGTTGGCTTACCAGATAAGGCAACTGCTTATCCACAGAGTTTGTCAGGTGGCCAGCAACAGCGGATTGCTATTGCGCGTGGCTTAGCTATGGAACCAGATGTTTTGCTCTTTGACGAGCCAACTTCAGCCCTGGACCCTGAAATGGTAGGTGAAGTGTTGGCTGTTATGCAAGACCTAGCCAAGTCAGGAATGACCATGGTTATCGTAACACATGAGATGGGATTTGCTCGTGAGGTGGCAGACCGTGTCATCTTTATGGCAGACGGTGTGGTTGTTGAAGACGGAACACCTGAACAGATTTTTGAACAAACTCAAGAACAACGGACTAAAGACTTCTTGAGTAAGGTTTTATAAGTTAGCTTTGTTTAGCTATTTGTAGCCAACTTTACATATAAAATATAGATTAATGAAAAGCTCGAACCGAGCTTTTTCTTATAGTTTGAAACTATAAGATAGCCTAGGAAAGAAGTGTTAGAGGGGATTAGCAGTTTTTGGTATAATGGAAGATATTTGAAAGAAAAGAGAAGTGATATGACACAGATTATTGATGGGAAGGCTCTGGCAGCTAAGTTACAAGGACAGTTGGCTGAAAAGACTGAAAAATTAAAGGAAGAGACAGGTTTAGTACCTGGTTTGGTAGTGATTTTGGTTGGGGATAATCCAGCAAGCCAAGTCTATGTTCGTAACAAGGAGAGGTCAGCCCTTGCGGCTGGTTTCCGTAGTGAAGTTGTGCGAGTTCCAGATACCATTACTCAAGAGGAATTGTTAGACTTGATTGCCAAATACAATCAAGATCCAGCTTGGCATGGAATTTTGGTCCAGTTACCATTACCAAAACATATTGATGAAGAGGCGGTTCTATTGGCCATTGATCCAGAAAAGGATGTGGATGGTTTCCATCCCCTAAACATGGGACGTCTCTGGTCTGGTCATCCAGTCATGATTCCTTCTACACCTGCAGGAATTATGGAAATGTTTCATGAATATGGGATTGACTTGGAAGGTAAAAATGCGGTCGTCATTGGTCGTTCCAATATCGTTGGAAAACCTATGGCCCAGCTTCTTTTGGCAAAGAATGCGACAGTGACTTTGACCCACTCACGGACTCATAATCTTGCCAAGGTGGCTGCTAAAGCAGATATTCTTGTAGTAGCAATCGGCCGTGCCAAATTTGTGACTCCTGACTTTGTCAAACCAGGTGCGGTTGTCATTGATGTTGGGATGAATCGCGATGAAAATGGCAAGCTCTGTGGGGATGTGGATTATGAGGCTGTTGCACCACTTGCTAGCCATATCACTCCAGTCCCTGGAGGTGTCGGTCCTATGACCATTACCATGCTGATGGAGCAAACCTATCAGGCAGCCCTTCGGACATTGGATAGAAAATAAGAGAAAATTCGCTGAAGATAGTGTATTTTATATATCTATGTCTAAAATGACATACAATAATTGTAAAAATAAGATTACAAAGGGAGGTTTGTGCCTCCTTTTTGTTGTATAATGGAGTGAGGTGATTAGATGATTTTAAAAATTTATAATGGGGAATATAGTTTACAATGGGATGGAATATACTACTTAGCACTAATTGATTATCCAAATATTCAAGAATGGGAATTAGAAAAAATTGCTAAATTTATAGCTTACGAAAAACTTCATAAACGTCAAACAAGTATTGAGTGTGCTGATTCTTGTTTAAAAAAAGAGATTTCAGATTACATCTTTCAGCATCCCTTTCTGCCACCATTTACCCCTACAGATAAAATAGTAGCCTCGACTTATGATCTACATAAGAGGTTAGTGACTTCAGACTACTGTAGTCATACTACGACTATAGATGCAGCGATTTCTATCTTTAAAACAGGTCAGCTCTTATCTGATGTGAGATCCTTTGGGCGAGATGCTGAGGAGTTGGTTTTGGATAGTAGAAATGCTGCATCGGATCCGATAGATTATTTTGACTATGTCATGTTAGGGTGGTCAAATACAAGTTCTGGTTATCGATTAGCGATGGAGCGTATATTAGGTCGAGCTCCTTCAGAGAAAGAATTACAAGACAAGTTTATTCCTGGAGTGAGTTTTCATTTTATCTATACAGATTTGATTAAAGTTACTGGTTATATTTTTGATGGCTACCATGTTGCAAAAATTAAGGACATGTTGAATTTATTTAGTGAGTTGTATATTTGTATTATTCCAACTCATAATAAGAGCCAATTTGAAAATATTATTCCAACTAAAATACAAGATAGGGTGCATTATCTTGAGTATGCTGGAGAAGACTTAGAAGAGTGGACTAAGAAAGTCTATCAAGTTGTTTTAAAACAATCAGATAAAGGATAGTTGAGGAAAAAACGATGAAAGTGATTGAGCAAGCATTATTAGAAAAAGTCATTATTGAACGTTCTCGTACCAGTCATAAAGGAGACTATGGCCGTCTGTTGTTGCTTGGTGGGACTTATCCTTATGGTGGTGCTGTCGTCATGGCTGCTTTGGCAGCTGTTAAAAGTGGAGCTGGTTTGGTGACTGTTGGAACAGATAGGGAAAATATCCCAGCTTTGCACAGTAATTTACCTGAGGCTATGGCCTTTTCTCTTCAAGACCAGCAATTGTTAACAGAGCAATTGGAGAAGGCAGAAGTTGTCTTGCTGGGGCCTGGTTTACGAGACGATGCTTTTGGAGAAGATCTAGTCAAACAGGTCTTTGCTAGCTTAAAAAAGAATCAGATTTTGATTGTAGACGGAGGTGCCTTGACCATTCTTGCTAGAACAAGTTTGTCATTTCCGACTAACCAGCTTATCCTAACTCCTCACAAAAAAGAATGGGAAAAATTATCTGGAATTACGATTGAAAAGCAACAGGAAGATGCAACGGCTAGTGCCCTGACTTCCTTTCCTCAAGGAATAATTTTGGTGGAGAAAGGCCCAGCTACTCGTATTTGGGAAGTTGGCCAGTCTGATTATTACCAGTTACAGGTTGGTGGTCCCTATCAGGCGACTGGGGGAATGGGAGATACTCTGGCTGGGATAATTGCAGGATTTGCAGGCCAGTTTAAACAAGCCAGTCTCTATGAGCGTGTGGCAGTAGCAACCCATCTTCATTCAGCAATAGCCCAAGAATTATCTCAAGAACATTATGTGGTCTTGCCGACGGAAATCAGCTCTTATCTTTCTAAAATAATGAAAAAAATATCTCAAAAAGGCACCTGATGGTTTCAGGCGCCTTTATATCTTTTAGAAAAATCCTTTAATCTTTCCAACGAGGCCATCCAGACCTTCAGAACCAGAAATCAACTGCTGAGCTTGAGAGAAGTATTCTCCAAGTTGGTCTTGGTTTTCTGCAACAAATGTTTTTGCAGCTTCGAAATCTTTTGTTTCGATTAATTCTTTTACTTGGTTAAACAAATCTAATGGGTTCATCTTATTTCTCCTTTTCTGTACTTAACTATTTAATCATCTTTATGATAAAAAATCAACTGTTGCTACTTTTGGCTAGGACCTGTTTTTATCTACAAGTTCACATAACTAAGATTCTAACTACCAAAACAAGGTGGACATAAAAATAAAAATGTTCGGTTTTTTCTAGTGTATCCATGAAATAAAAACGGATACATGTTATAATAGAAATAGCTCTTTAATGGAGGTGTTTGAGTGGAAAATCTGAAGAAAATGGCAGGTATCAAGGCTGCTGAGTTTGTTAATGATGGTATGGTTGTCGGGCTGGGTACTGGCTCGACTGCCTATTATTTTGTCGAAGAAATCGGTCGTCGTATCAAGGAAGAAGGACTACGAATTACAGCTGTAACGACCTCTAGTGTGACTAGTAAACAGGCTGAAGAGCTTAAGATCCCGCTCAAGTCTATTGACCAAGTAGATGTTGTCGATGTGACGGTTGATGGAGCGGATGAAGTGGATAGCCAGTTTAACGGAATCAAAGGCGGTGGTGGTGCCCTTCTCATGGAGAAGGTTGTAGCAACGCCCTCAAAAGAATACATTTGGGTAGTAGATGAAAGCAAGCTGGTAGACAAACTAGGTACATTTAAATTGCCAGTAGAAGTGGTTCAGTATGGCGCAGAACAGGTCTTTCGTCGTTTTGAGCGAGCTGGCTACAAACCAAGTTTCCGTGAAAAAGACGGCCAACGTTTTGTGACCGATATGCAGAATTTTATCATTGACCTTGCCTTGGATGTCATTGAAGATCCAATTGCTTTCGAACAAGAATTGGACCATGTCGTTGGTGTTGTAGAGCACGGTTTATTCAACCAAATGGTGGATAAGGTCATCGTTGCTGGACGAGATGGGGTTCAGATTTTAACTTCAAGTAAAGGAAAATAGAAGGAGATACACTATGTCAAAATTTAATCGTATTCACTTGGTGGTACTAGATTCTGTAGGAATCGGTGCTGCACCAGATGCCAATAACTTTGTCAATGCAGGGGTTCCAGATGGTGCCTCTGACACACTGGGACACATTTCCAAAACAGTTGGTTTGAATGTGCCAAACATGGCTAAAATCGGTCTTGGAAATATTCCTCGCGAAACTCCTCTTAAGACTGTACCAGCTGAAAGCAACCCAACAGGATATGCAACAAAATTGGAAGAAGTATCTCTTGGTAAGGATACTATGACTGGACACTGGGAAATCATGGGCCTTAACATTACAGAACCTTTCGATACTTTCTGGAATGGATTCCCAGAAGAAATCTTGACAAAAATTGAAGAATTTTCAGGACGTAAGGTTATTCGTGAAGCTAATAAACCTTACTCAGGAACAGCTGTTATCGATGATTTTGGACCACGTCAAATGGAAACTGGGGAGTTGATTATCTATACTTCAGCTGACCCTGTTTTGCAAATTGCTGCCCACGAAGACATCATTCCTCTGGATGAATTGTACCGTATCTGTGAGTACGCTCGTTCGATTACCCTTGAGCGTCCTGCCCTTCTTGGTCGCATCATTGCCCGTCCATATGTTGGTGAGCCAGGTAACTTCACTCGTACAGCAAACCGTCGTGACTTGGCAGTATCTCCATTTGCACCGACTGTTTTGGATAAATTGAATGAGGCTGGTATCGATACTTACGCTGTTGGTAAAATCAACGATATCTTTAACGGTGCTGGTATCAACCACGACATGGGCCATAACAAGTCAAATAGCCACGGAATTGATACACTATTGAAGACCATGGGCCTTGCTGAGTTTGAAAAAGGATTCTCATTCACAAACTTGGTTGACTTTGATGCCCTTTACGGCCACCGTCGTAATGCTCACGGCTACCGTGATTGCTTGCATGAGTTTGATGAACGCTTGCCTGAAATTATCGCAGCCATGAGAGAGAACGACCTTCTCTTGATTACTGCGGACCATGGAAATGACCCAACGTATGCAGGAACAGACCACACTCGTGAATATATTCCATTGTTGGCCTACAGCCCTGCCTTTAAAGGAAATGGTGTCATTCCAGTAGGACATTTTGCAGATATCTCAGCGACTATTGCCGATAACTTTGGTGTTGAAACTGCCATGATTGGGGAAAGTTTCTTAGATAAATTGGTATAAGATGACGCGCTATGCTTTACTTGTTCGGGGCATTAATGTCGGTGGGAAAAATAAAGTTGTCATGGCGGAGCTTCGGCAAGAACTGACAGAGTTGGGACTGGAAAAAGTTGAAACCTACATCAACAGTGGCAATATTTTCTTTACTTCGACAGATCCCAAAGTCCGATTGATTGAAAAGTTAGAGGCTTTCTTTGCAGTCCATTATCCATTTATTCAGAGCTTTTCTTTGCTGAGTCAGGAAGATTATGAAGAAGAGCTGAATAATCTGCCAGATTGGTGGATCAAAGATTTGGCACGAAAGGATTTCCTCTTTTACACTGAGGGATTGGATGTTGTTCAAGTCATTGAGACAGTTGAAAGTTTGGAATTGAAAGATGAAATCGTTCATTTTGGAAGACTTGGGATTTTCTGGGGGAAATTCTCTGAGGAATCCTACTATGCAACTGCCTATCACAAGTACTTGCTCAAGATGCCTTTTTATCGCAACATCACCATTCGCAATGCAAAAACCTTTGACAAAATCGGTCAAATGCTAAAAAATAATAAAGGAGACACACAATGACATTTTTAGATAAGATCAATGAAACAGCTGCCTTCCTGAAAGACAAGGGAATCCAAGCTCCCGAGTTTGGTCTAATCCTTGGATCAGGACTTGGAGAATTGGCAGAAGAAATCGAAAATCCAGTTGTAGTAGACTATGCTGAGATTCCAAACTGGGGCCGCTCTACAGTAGTTGGTCACGCTGGTAAATTAGTATATGGTGAACTTGCAGGTCGCAAGGTTTTAGCTCTTCAAGGGCGTTTCCATTTCTACGAAGGAAATCCTCTGGAAGTTGTGACTTTCCCAGTTCGTGTCATGAAAGTTCTCGGATGTGAAGGTGTCATTGTAACCAATGCAGCTGGTGGTATTGGTTATGGGCCTGGTACTTTGATGGCTATTTCAGACCATATCAATATGACGGGGCAAAATCCATTGATGGGTGAAAACTTGGATGAATTTGGTCCACGTTTCCCAGATATGTCTAAGGCATACACACCAGAATATCGTGCTACTGCCCATGAAGTGGCTAAAAAACTTGGTATCAAGCTTGATGAAGGTGTCTATATCGGTGTTACTGGTCCAACTTATGAAACACCAGCAGAAATCCGTGCTTATAAGACACTGGGAGCAGATGCAGTTGGTATGTCGACTGTTCCTGAAGTTATTGTGGCAGCTCACTCAGGTTTGAAAGTTCTCGGTATTTCATGTATTACTAACCATGCTGCAGGTTTCCAAGAGGAACTTAACCACGAAGAAGTTGTAGAAGTGACTGAACGTGTTAAAGGCGACTTCAAAGGCTTGCTTAAAGCGATTCTTGCTGAATTGTAATCATGTTAATAGAATTGAGGGGTATTTTTCGAAAGATTCCTTATAATTTTAGATTATTCATAGCAGTAATTCTGCAAGGAATAGTTTCGGGTTTATCTGGTATAGTTCTCCATTATCTTTTAGAGATGGTGGAGGAGCTGGCTTTTGGTCAGTCAGAGCATCATAGTGAATTTTTGACAGATGGAGTTTCCTCGTTACGGATAGGACTAAGTTTAATGATCGTGGGTCTTGCTTCATCCTTGGTCTGGTATTTCTTGCAAAAAGGGTCTAAGATTTATTCCATCAAAGCTCAGATGAAGAATGAGACTTCACAATACAAGCTTCATTTTTTAAGACAGCTATTTCATTCAATTTGGCAGATCATTGCAGTTGGAGGGGGAGCCCCTATTGGCAAAGAAGCTGCACCACGAGAAATTGGAACTCTATTTGCAGGACCAATTGGAAAAATATGTTCTCTCTCTAAGAAGGATCAAATCTTTCTCCTTGCTTGTGGTGCTGGTGCTGGTTTAGCAGCTGTCTATCAGATTCCATTAACAAGTGTCTTCTTTGTTTTTGAAACCCTAGGAATTGCTCTATCTATTAAACGATTTGTCTTAGTCGGTTTGACTACCTATGTGTCAACCTATACAGCAGGCTTGGTTATTTCAGATCAGGCTCTCTACCAGATTCCAGTTATCACATGGTCATTAAAGGAAATATGGATTATTCCCTTATTACTTCTTTTCTTAACCCCACTGGCTTGGCTTTTTGGTCGCTTAAGTAAGGCAGTGTCTTCAAACAGAATAAAAGATAAACGAATACTTCTCACATTGCCCTCAGCTTTTCTTTTTCTTATTGGATTAGCAAGTTATTTTCCACATCTACTTGGAAATGGACGTATGATGGCTCAGGAAGTATTGAATGGTAGCAACGGCAAAACAGTATTCCTTTTGTTTATCTTAAAAGCATTAGTTGTTCTTATTATTCTGTGGGCAGGGGCCTATGGTGGTACCCTTACGCCATCTTTTGCCTTGGGGATGGCTGGAGCTGCTCTCTTTGGAATGATTCTAGGTGGGGATAGCCAGCCAAGCATTTTGCTTTTGGGATCTGTTTGCTTTTTGTCTGTGACCTTGAGGGCTCCCTGGTCTGCAACTGGATTAGTTATAGGTTTCACTGGGCTAGGTATAGATTCTCTCCAGTATCTCTTAGTAACAGCTGTTTTAGCCTATGAATTTGCAAAAATGTTAGACCACTTTCCTTGTGCTAGCATACTGTGTCAGAAGTCAAATAATAGAGTAATTAGGTAGGAAATGCCCATTTCTTCTAGTCAATGATTTGATTTAAAAGATTAAAAAAACTCTCAATTTATTTATAACTGTTTTAAATAAAAATGTAGTAGGATTATCGGAGTCATTGTTGAATCCGATTTTTCCTAGCTATGAAATATAAAAATAAAAAAAGAAAGGTAGAGCGTGTGTTTTGATTTGAACACGAACGGAAAACTTTTCTAAAAACTCAGAAGAGAAGGGGAGTTCGGATTTGAATAGAAGCCGCTCTAATCTTCTCAATATCATCAAAATTAAGAAAGAAAGGAATTGAACCCACCCTAAAAGCAGTGGGAAAAAGATAGTTGGTCTAGCGAGCATCGCTCACTACACCCAACTCCTATTTTCCCTTTGCTTTTTGACGGGTTTGATATCTTTCTGATTATAAATTTTAGAATAAAAAAAGAAAGGTAGAGCGCGTGTTCTAATTTGAACACGAACGGAAAACTCGGAAAATAGATAATCTGACTGAGAAATCAGGATTTGTTGTCAGATTCCTAATTTTCAGTCGTTTTCTTGTCGCTCTTTGTATCATATATTATGTCTATCCATATTGCTGCTCAGCAGGGTGAAATTGCTGATAAAATTCTTCTTCCTGGGGATCCTCTTCGTGCTAAGTTTATTGCGGAGAATTTCCTTGAAGATGCTGTTTGTTTTAACGAAGTGCGTAACATGTTTGGTTACACTGGTACTTACAAGGGCCACCGTGTATCTGTCATGGGAACTGGGATGGGGATGCCATCTATTTCGATTTATGCGCGTGAGTTGATCGTAGACTACGGTGTGAAGAAATTGATCCGTGTGGGAACTGCAGGTTCTTTGAATGAAGATGTTCACGTTCGTGAATTAGTTTTGGCGCAGGCAGCTGCAACCAACTCAAACATCGTCCGTAATGACTGGCCACAGTACGATTTTCCACAAATCGCTAGTTTTGATTTGCTAGATAAGGCTTATCATATTGCCAAAGAACTTGGTATGACCACACACGTTGGGAACGTTTTGTCTTCTGATGTCTTTTACTCAAACTACTTTGAAAAGAACATCGAACTTGGTAAATGGGGAGTCAAGGCTGTGGAAATGGAAGCAGCAGCGCTTTACTATCTCGCTGCCCAATACCATGTTGATGCGCTAGCTATCATGACCATCTCTGATAGCCTGGTCAATCCTGACGAAGACACAACTGCAGAAGAACGTCAAAATACCTTCACCGATATGATGAAGGTTGGATTAGAAACTTTGATTGCAGAATAATTATAGCAAGAAAAGGAAGCCCTTCTTTATGAATTGGAGGACTTCCTTTTCTTATCCAGAAATTGGTCTATCTCCTTTTGTGATCTGAGGATGACAACTTTATCTGGATAGGTTTCTTGACCCCACTTGTAGCGTTCCTTGGCGGATTTGCTCCGTCCGTCCCAAAGAATCCATCTGATAAACTCCCAATTAAATTGTTCTTGACAACCAGCTGCCATACTTTCTCTGACCTTGCCTCGGTATGTGAGGTATCGTTTAAAGGCTCGTAGCAGACAATTCCAGCGAGAAAAATTGAGAAAGATGATTTGGTCAGCATCCTGCATTCTTTCCTCATAGAAACACCAAGAATAATTCCCATCAATGACCCAAGCTTCATGCTTTGTGAGAAAATTTTCCATCTCGGTCAACATCCATTCACGATCACTGTCTTGCCAACCAGGTTGAAATTGGAGTGTGTCCATGTGAAGTTTGGGGATGGAGTAGCAGTGAGACAACTTTTCGGCTAGAGTTGACTTACCAGCACCAGAATATCCGATAATTGCGATTTTCATTTTCTACCTTTTCCTATTTGAGGACAAAAAAACAGCCTCTATGGACTGTTTCTTATTTAGCAAGTTTAGCTGAAAGACGAGCTTTGTCGCGGCTTGCTTTGTTTTTGTGAATCAAACCTTTAGTTTCTGCTTTATCGATAGCTGAGCTAGCAGCACGGAAAAGTTTTTCAGATGGGTTTGCTTCGAAAGCTTTGATAGCAGTACGCATAGCTGATTTTTGAGCTGAGTTCTTTTCGTTTTGTTTAACGTTCAATTCAGCGCGTTTGATAGCTGATTTAATGTTTGCCAATGTTCTTACCTCCATATTTACTAACTATACCATTATATCTGAAAACTTACGTTTTGACAAGGGAAAATTATTTTTTTAAGTAAATTTCATCGATTTCATGGTTCTTTGTTTTATGAAGAATCACTTCTGCACGATTTCTAGTTGGTTCAATATAATTTTGTAGATTTGTGAGATTGATACTGGTCCAGACCTGATGGGCAAAGGATTCCACTTCCCCAATCGGCATTTGTGTAAAACGATAATAGTAGCTATCAGGGTCGTTTTGGGCTAGGCTCAGCATCTTCAAGAAACGGTCCAGATACCAACTCTCGATGTCATCAACTGCAGCATCAACATAGATGGAAAAGTCAAAGAAGTCAGTAATGTAGAGACGCTCGTTTTGTGGATTTTGAAAGACATTTATTCCCTCAACAATGACAAAATCAGCAGCTTTGACGCTTTGCTTTTCCTCAGGTACGATGTCGTAGACTTCATGAGAATAGACAGGAATATCTACATCTTGTCCATTTTTGATGTGGTCCAGGAAGTTAAGAAGAGCTTCCATATCATAGCTTTCAGGAAATCCCTTGCGATTTAAAATCCCTTGTTCAATCAAGGTCTGGTTGGGATAGAGAAAGCCGTCAGTTGTTACTAACTCAACCGTAGCATCTGTAAGCGTACGGGACAGTAGGATTTGTAGTAGGCGGCTAGTTGTGGATTTTCCAACGGCAACACTCCCAGAAACTCCAATGATAAAAGGTTGGGATTTACTTTCACGTTGGAGGAAGATTCCTTTGGAAAAGGCTAAATCATCCTTGGTACGCTTGTAAATCTGGATGAGATGGGCTAGGGGGAGATAGACATCGGTAACATCCTGTAGACTAATCTGGTCATTAAAACTCTTGATAGATTCTAATTCCTCTTCTGTCAAAGGAGGTGTTGTCTTTCGATGTAAAGATTGCCAAGTCTGGCGGCTGATTTTTTCAAAATGTAAAAATTCGTTGGTCATTTGTTTTCCCCTAGATATTTTGTTTATCATACCATAAAAAGCTAAAAAAATAAAGCGGTTTCTTGATGATAGTAAACCAATATCGTATAATAGAAGTAGATAGGGTTGAACAATTTATTGATGAAGTAGGAACTACTTTCTGCTGATTTATAAGCTAATAAAGGGGGCTTTTTAGTTCACAACTTATAGGAGGTGTACTATGAAAATCTTAAAACGTTACATATTGGAACTCTGTTTTATTTTAAGTTTTGCCTTACCTTTTATAAAAGGGGCGAATGCGGATAATGGTAGACGCTTTGTGGAAATCTATTACGGTTTTACTTTTTTGATGGAACATGCCATTGTAACAGTTGTCTTTCTTTGTTCGCTCTTGATTGCTTTCTTCCTAAAAAAACGGTGGACGAAATGGCTTGCTGCTGGTAGTTATGTCTTTTTAGTTCTATGGATTGCTACAGAGGGTTATTTCTTCCGCATGTCGCTAGAAGATTTAATCCGACTTTGGACAAGTTTGGAAATCCTGACAAAAACGTATCAGTTGGGCTTTTATCTAAACATCCTGTTGGGAATTTTGTTGATAATTAAGTATCTGAAGGTTAAGCAATAGTCATAAAAATGAGCCTAATTATAGATGATAAATTTGTTGTTTTATCCTGATTATGATATTTCTAGTTCTAAATGGCTTATTATTTATAAGTGTTGAAAGAGATTGAAGAAAATGTCTTCTTGGCTAGCTTTCTTGGCTCTTTGTCAACTGTAGTGGGTTGAAGAAAAGCTAAGCTCGAGAAAGGACAAATTTCGTCCTTTCTTTTTTGATGTTGAGAGCGATAAAAATCCGTTTTTTGAAGTTTTCAAAGTTCCGAAAAC
>NZ_JASHCQ010000035.1:0-13927 GCF_047464035.1 Streptococcus mitis | reverse complement strand
TGCCTCAACCGCAACATACCATAGTCCGTACGGGATTCGAACCCGTGTTACCGCCGTGAAAAGGCGGTGTCTTAACCCCTTGACCAACGGACCAGAGTTGTTATTTTTAACTCTTACTATTATACAGACTTTTCATACTTTGTCAACTACTTTTTCTGTTTTTTTCAAATTAAGTAAAAAGAGCCAGAATTATACTGACTCTTCTATTGATTATTAAACTTAGAAGCACGTTCTTCTCCCCACCAATATGGGATTAGTTCTGCGATTTTCACCGTCTTTCTTGTATCGTAGTCCATCATGAATTCTGCGTCCTTATTTTCAGCGTTCAACTCTAAGAGGAACTCTCTGCAAGCGCCACAAGGCATACCCGAACTTCCACCATAAGGTGGTTGCTCTCGAAAGGCTAAGACTTTTTTAACCTTAGTTTGTCCCGAAAATTGGTACATATTGAAGAGTGCTGCCCGCTCTGCGCAGAGATGGAAAACACCACAGGTTCCCTCCATACAGAATCCTGTAAATATTTGTCCATCTTCTGCTTCTACTGCGGCAACGACATGATTCGCATAAACAAAATCAGATACTTCATGTGGATTATACAATTTCTGTGCTTCTTCGTACATCTTTTCCCAGATATCCATTGTTGCATCCTTCTTATTTAGAGATTTCTTTTAGCATGTTTTCGATATGCTGGATTGATTTTTCACGGCCTAACAAGAAGATAGTATCTGGCAATTCTGGTCCATGCATTTCACCTGAAACTGCGATGCGAATTGGCATGAAGAGATTTTTCCCTTTGATACCTGTTTCTTTTTGAACAGCTTTGATTTGTGGGAAGATATTCTCTGTTACAAATTCATCATCTGTCATCGCTTCAAGTTTTGCTTTGAAGGCTTCAAGAACTGTTGGGACTGTTTCTCCCGCCATGACTTCGTGCTCTGCTTCTGTCAATTCTGGGAAATCTGAGAAGAAGAGATCTGTCAATGGGATAATCTCATCTACTGATTTCATTTGTGGCTTATAGAGTTCTACCAATTTTTCAGCCTTGTCAGTTAAACGGCCTGCTTCCTCTAAGAATGGTTTTGCCATTTCAAAGATAGTTTCTAGGTCTGCATTCTTGATATAATCATTGCTCATCCAGTCTAGTTTTTTCTGGTCAAAGGCTGCTGGAGACTTGCTGAGGCGGTTTTCATCGAAAAGTTTAATCAATTCTTCACGAGAGAAGATTTCATCTTCGCCACCTGGGTTCCAACCAAGAAGGGCGATAAAGTTAAAGACTGCTTCTGGTAAATAACCTTTTTTACGGTAGTCTTCGATAAACTGAAGGGTGTTGGTATCGCGCTTAGACAATTTTTTCCCGGTTTCAGAGTTGATAATCAAGGTCATGTGACCAAACTCTGGAGCTTCCCAACCAAGTGCTTCATAAACCATGAGCTGTTTTGGTGTATTAGCAATGTGGTCGTCTCCACGGATTACGTGAGAAATTTGCATATCATGGTCATCAATGACAACGGCAAAGTTGTAAGTTGGGTAGCCGTCTTTCTTTTGGATAACCCAATCACCACCGATATTGCCACCTTCAAATTCGATATCACCTTTGACTATATCATGCCACTTGTAGATACCTGACTCATTGACAGCCAAACGAACAGTTGGGATGATCCCTGCTGCTTCACGTTCTGCGATGTAAGCTGCTTTTTCTTCTTCACTCATGCCAAGGTATTCATTGATGTAGCGTGGTGTTTCGCCAGCTGCTTCTTGGCGTTCGCGTTCAGCTGCCAACTCTTCTTCTGTAACGTAAGATTTGTAGGCTTTTCCTTCAGCTAACAGTTGGTCGATGTATTTTTGATACAAGTCCAAACGCTCAGACTGGCGGTAATTTTCATGTGTTTCTGGGCTTTCATCCCAATCCATACCTAACCAGCGAAGGTTTTCAAGCTGTGAACGTTCTCCATCCTCGACATGACGTTTACGGTCAGTATCTTCGATACGAATGATAAATGTTCCACCATGATGGCGTGCGTAAAGGTAGTTGAACAATGCTGTACGGGCATTCCCGATGTGTAGTAGTCCTGTTGGACTTGGTGCGTAACGTACGCGGATATCTTTTGACATAGTTTCTCCTATAAAGTCTCTAGGCATCTGCCTTTTTGCTCTCTATATTATATCACAAGTCTTGGCTGAGTCCAATTTCTATGAATAAAGAGAGTAAAAAGAGTGGGCAAACCACTCTTTTCTTCTATTATAGACGTGCGTTAAGTTCTTTGCTTAATTCTTCAAATCCTGGTTTTCCAAGAAGGGCAAACATGTTACGTTTGTAAGCTTCAACACCTGGTTGGTCAAATGGGTTGATAGCATTCAAGTAACCTGAAAGGGCGATAGCCAATTCGAAGAAGTAGATAGTGTAACCAAGAGTGAAGGCATCTTGCTCTGGAAGGGTCACGTACATGTTTGGTACATCACCATCTGTGTGGGCAAGAAGAACACCATCAGTCGCTTTTTTGTTTACAAAGTCAACGTCTTTTCCTTGAAGGTAACCAAGTCCATCAAGGTCTTCTTCCAAGCTAGGGATAATCACGTTTTTACGAGGTTTGTCAACACGGACAACTGTTTCAAACATGATACGAGTTCCTTCTTGGATAAATTGACCAAGTGAGTGCAAGTCAGTTGAGAAGTTGGCTGAAGTTGGGTAGATACCTTTTTGGTCTTTTCCTTCTGATTCACCAGCCAATTGTTTCCACCATTCTGAGAAGTATTGAAGTGATGGCTCATAGTTTACCAAGATTTCAGTTGCATAGCCTTTACGGTAAAGGATGTTACGAACGGCTGCGTATTGGTAAGCTTCGTTTTCAGAGATTTTATCTGAAGTGTAGTCTTTGCGAGCTGCATTCGCACCTTCCATAAGGGCTTTAATGTCAGCTCCTGATGCAGCGATTGGAAGCAAACCAACGGCTGTCAATACTGAGAAACGTCCACCGATATCATCTGGAACAACAAATGTTTCCCAACCGTTAGCCTCTGCTTCAACCTTAACAGCACCTTTTTGGCGGTCAGTTGTTGCATAGATACGTTTGTTAGCTTCTTCTTGTCCGTATTTCTTAACCAAGAGTTCTTTGAAGACACGGAAAGCAATCGCTGGTTCAGTTGTTGTACCTGATTTAGAAATCACGTTTACTGAGAAGTCTTTATCTGCAACGTACTCTACTAAGTCAGCAAGGTAAGTAGATGAAATTGAGTTTCCTGCGTAAAGGATTTGTGGAGCTTTGCGTTCCTCTTTTGTTTGCAAGTTTGCAAAGTGGTGGTTCAAGAAATCGATCGCTGCTTTAGCACCGAGGTAAGATCCACCGATACCGATAACAACCAAAACATCGCTGTCTGATTTGATTTGCTCAGCAGCTTTCAAGATGCGGTCGAATTCTTCGCGGTCGTAGTTTTCAGGAAGGTCCAACCATCCCAAGAAGTCGCTACCAGCACCAGTTCCTTTACGGATCAATTCATCTGCTGCTGTTACTTGTGATTGCATGTATTCCACTTCATGTGGTGCAACAAATTTGTCTAAGACTTTTGAATAATCAAATTTAATATGTGACATGTTATTCCTCCAATATTTCTTCTTTTCTATCATAACGCTTACCTTCGTTTTTTTCAAGTTTTTTTGTCGAATTTCTCCAATTTTTATCAGAATTCAAACGTTTGCGTAAAAATACAACATTCCAAAAATTTTGAAATAATAAAAGAAAAAACGACCAGATACACCAGTCGTTACAGTTCATTCAATAAATACTCAAATAATTCTAAATTGCCGTCTTCTTCATTAACCAAAAACTCTGGATGCCACTGCAAACCGATAATGCGGTGTTCGTCGATAGACTCAATCGCTTCGATGGTCTGGTCTCTTGGATCAATAGCAGTTACACGGAAATTAGGTGCCAAATCTTTAATGCTTTGACGATGGACAGAATTGACCTGACTTTCTTTTCCAAATAGCTTAGCCACCACGCTTCCTTCTACTGTCTCAATAGAGTGAGATGTTCCGAAAGGTAGCCCTTGCCAGTGACCTTCGATTTCTTGATTGAGGGTTCCACCAAAGGCAACATTGACAAGTTGGACACCGCGACAGATTGCCATAATTGGTTTATTCTGACGAAGCGCTTCTTTCAAGAGTGCCAATTCAAATTCGTCACGAACTAGATTGTAATCATCGCTCTCGATGGTCTTTTTCTCTCCGTAAAATTGAGGATGGACATTTTGGCCTCCTGTCAAAATCAATTTGTCAATCATTTCCACATAATCGCGTACAACTGACTCATCGCCAACAGGAATGACTAAAGGAAGACCACCGACTTGACGAATGCTCTCTGCGAATCTACAAGATACAGACGAATGAATGTTTTTGCCTTCTGCGTCTACAGGACATAGATTTGCAGCAACTCCTACAACCGTTCTAGCCATGATGTCTCTCCTTTCGAATATTAATACTCTTCGAAAATCTCTTCAAACCACGTCAGCGTCGCCTTACCGTAGGTATGGTTACTGACTTCGTCAGTTCTATCCACAACCTCAAAGCAGTGCTTTGAGCAACCTGCGACTAGCTTCCTAGTTTGCTCTTTGATTTTCATTGAGTATAACGATAGTCCTATCATATCACTCAAAACGTCTTTCGTCTAATATGTTTTTTTTAAGGCTGTGATAAAAATTTTTTATGGACAAGAAAAAGCTGTCCACATAGGACAACTTTTTTCTTATTCAAAGACAAATTGATTGTGATAGAGTTCTGAGTAAAATCCACCTAACTTCAAGAGTTCATGGTGGTTACCACGTTCAATGACTTCTCCATCTTTGAGGACAATAATCTGGTCTGCATTGAGGATGGTCTTCAAACGATGGGCAATGACGAAACTGGTTCTGCCTGCTACAACCGCCTCCATGGCATGCTGAATCTTGCTTTCTGTCACCGTATCTACGTTTGAAGTGGCTTCATCGAGAATGAGAACTTCTGGATCTGTCATCAGGGTTCGAGCGATAGAAATCAATTGCTTTTGTCCTGTCGAGAAGATGCTTTGATCATCATCGATAAACGTATCGTACTTATCAGGTAAGCTTTCGATATAGTCGTGAATGTGGGTTGCCTTGGCTGCTGCCTCAACCATTTCTTGACTAGCATCTGGCACACCGAAACGGATATTGTCTCGAATGGTTCTGCTAAACAAGACCGAATCTTGTAAGACAATTCCCACCTTACTTCTGAGACTATCTAAGTCATAGTCACGAATGTCTTTACCATCAAAACAAATACCACCAGCATCAACATCATAAAAGCGATTGATGAGGTTCATAATAGTGGTTTTTCCTGAACCTGTCGGCCCAACAACCGCTGTCATCTGGCCTTTAGGGGCAGAGATACTGACATCTTTCAAAATTGGTTTATCAGGCAAGTATGAAAAATCAATATGACTGATTTCAACACCTTCTTGCAACTGAGTGAAGATTGGAGCTTTTTCAGGTCGGATTTCTTCCTCTGCATCAAACATTTCCTGAATTCGTTCAGCCCCAGTAAAGGCTAACTGAAGACTTCCCCAACTAGCTGCAACTTGAATAATAGGCTGGTAGTACTGCTGAGAAAATTGGGCAAACATAACAATCAAACCTAGGGCTGTACTTGTTTCAATAGCCTTATCATTCAAAAGTACAGCTGAACCAGCAAAGATGACGATGGCTGTATTAACCAGACTCATCCCATTCATGACAGGGAAAAGAATTCCTGAGAACATCCTTCCTTTAAAGGTTGCCTTGCGCACGCGCTCATTTTGTTCAAGAAATCCTGCCATCATATCCTCTTGAATTCCTTGCACAATCACGGCTTTTTGGCCTGAAATACTCTCGTCCATATAGGCGTTGAGTTTCCCTACCTCTTTTTGCTGGAGGTTGGTGTATTTGCGTGCCATTTTTACAATAAAAATCAGCATGAGGAAGGCAACTGGTGTGCTGGCAATGGTGATGAGGGCCAGCGTCACATTTCTCGAAAACATGACAAAAATCAGACCAATGTATAAAACAATATTGCTCATGACCTGAATCAAGCTCTCGTTAAAGGCTTGGAGGATATTATCCAAATCACTGGTAAAACGAGACAAGATATCGCCATCTTGTCGGCGGTCAAAGAAAGAAACCGTCAAGCGAGCAAGCTTACCGAAGAGGCCTTTGCGCATCTCGTTGGTTGACTCTGCAATCACGCGCGTCATGAGACACATGTATATCACACTAGAGATAAATAGAACCAAAACCAGCAGGCCAAGGTTAACCATGATTCCTGATAGGCTTTGCCAAACAAGTTCTGGATTGCCATTTTGATAAGCTTGAACTAAATTGGCTAGCTCTGTTACCGCTTGTCCAGAAAAGACCGGAAAGAGGGCTTGGGCAAGAGTTGATAGAACCAGCATCAGGATGACAACTACAAATGATAGCCTATAGACTTTAAAATAATTCCAAAAAAATTTAACTGTCTTCATTTTACTCCTCCTTTCCTTTCTGTGTTTCATAAATTTCACGATAAACGGCATTATTGGCAACCAAGTCTGCATGCGTGCCTTGGCCAATCAATCGTCCTTGATCTAGAACCAAAATCTTGTCTGCATGGACAACCGAGCTAATTTTTTGAGCAATAATAATGGTTGTCGTCCCCTTCAAGTCCTTATCCAAGGCTTCTTGGACCAAGCGCTCTGACTTGGAATCCAAGGCTGAGGTCGAATCGTCAAAAATCAGAATACGTGGATTGCTGACAATCCCTCGAGCAATCGACATCCTTTGTTTTTGCCCACCTGAGAAATTGGTTCCCCGTTCTTCAACTGGACTTTCAAAGCTTTTCTCCATACGATGAATGAATTCACTAGCCTGGGCAATATTGGCTGCGCGCTCCATTTCAAATAGAGTAGCATCTCCCTTACCCTGTCTCAAGTTATCTGCAATCGTTCCACTAAAGAGAATGGCACGTTGAAGAACGATAGAAACAGTTTTGCGCAGGGTTCCTTCACTCACTTCTCGAATATCCTTACCTCCGATTTTGATAGCCCCTTCCTGCGGGTCAAAGAGACGTGGAATCAATTGAGCCAAGGTTGATTTTCCTGCACCAGTCGCTCCAACTACACCAACCATTTGACCAGGTTCAATAGTAAAACTCACATCTTTCAGCATCGGTTCCTTGTCCATTGGATAGGTAAAGGTCACATTTTCAAAGCTAAGACTTCCGACCAACTCTTCATCTGGGATATCCTTGAAGGTCATGGCTGGCTCTGCGTCAAGAATTTCTCGAATACGACGCATGGAAATCATAGCACGACTGACAGAATTCCCCAAAAATCCAACCATAACAATGGTAAAGATAATCTGGCTTAGGTAATTGACAAAGGAAGCAATGGAGCCAACAACTGACGGATCCGACTGAACCATCCCAGCAACCAGCCAAATAGAGAGGAAGACCGCCCCATAACCGACCAACATCATGAAAGGTTCCACTACTGAAAAGGCATAACCAATGTAAAGATTTTGACCGAGTAACTCGTCTGAAACCTCCGTAAACTTAGCAAACTGCTCTTTTTCTTGGACAAAGGACTTGACCACACGAACGCCACGCAAATTTTCCTTGGCAATGGCATTGATGCGCTCAAGAAGGGTTTGAAACTTGGCAAAACGAGGACCCATCATCCCCATCATGACAGCAGTCAAACCAAAAATCAAGACCACCATGAGAACAATCACCCACCATAGAGAAGGAAGGGTTTGAACCGCAAGGATAAACGAACCGATGAACAAGAGGGGAAGTCTGAACAGAATTTGGAAGGTCATCATGACGACGTTCTGAATCTGGTTGATATCATTTGTCATTCGAACAACTAGATTTCCCGCATTAAATTGTTCAATATTGGCATAAGAAAAGGTTTGGATTTTACGGAAGGCATCCTCCCGAAGGTCAGATGAAACTCCTTGGGCAATATAGGCTGCAAGGACAACATTGAGCCCACCAGCAACCAGACCAACCACGGCCACACCAATCAACCAAGCCCCGATACTATAAATAGCTTCATATTTCCCAGCAAGGAGGGCGTCTAACACTTCCTGCAGATAACGCGGTTGCAAAAGTGAACTAGCAACCATCAAGCCTGTCATCAGAAGCGAAGCTAAGGCCTGCCACTTGTAGGTTTTTATTTTCTGAATTAGCATACTTTCTCCTTAAAAAATAGACAAAAGGGAGCGACAATGTGTCAGCTCCTTCTCATTCTGTTTGTGTGATGCTATTCTAGCAAAAAAGTGGAGGATTGTCAAAGAAGTCTCCTTGATACAGCTAGAATGACTAGTAATTTTCTCTTTATAGTTTCTGTTTTAACTCGACCAAGACATTCATAGCCTGCATAGGTGTCATATTGTAAACATCCAGTTTAGACAATTCTGCTAGGATAGGATGTTCTTCAGTCGTATCAAAGAGTGAAATCTGTTCAGTAACAGCACTTGTTTGTCTCGTAGGAACTGGACTGTCTGTCCCTTGACTCTCTAGCTGAGTCAAAATCTTATCTGCCCTTGCTAAAAGATCAGCCGGTAAACCAGCAATCTTGGCAACATGGATACCGTAGGATTTGTCAGCTGGCCCTGGTTCAATCTTGTGAAGGAAGGTCACCTGCCCATCCTGCTCCAAAGTTGCCACGTGGACATTGACCAAGTGTTGTAAACTAGACTCCAGACTAGTCAACTCATGGTAGTGGGTCGCAAAGAGAGTCTTGGCTCCAATATGCTCATGGATGTATTCGATGATGGACTGAGCAAGAGCCATACCATCATAAGTTGCAGTTCCCCGTCCTAACTCATCAAAAAGAATCAAAGAATTTTTAGTCGCATACGAAATGGCATTGTTAGCTTCCATCATCTCCACCATAAAGGTTGATTGACCTGAAACCAAGTCATCTGCTGCTCCAATACGGGTAAAGATCGCATCAAAAATCGGTAAATAAGCATTTTCTGCTGGCACATAAGAGCCCAACTGAGCCATCACCGCCGTCATGGCTAACTGACGCATGTAGGTTGACTTCCCACTCATGTTTGGACCTGTAATCAGCTGAATACTGGTATCTTCTGCCATCTGAATCGTATTTGGAATATAGGTCTGAGCCCCCATAACCTTTTCAACGACAGCATGGCGCCCTTTCTGGATATCAATTTGTGAATCTTCGCCAAACTCAGGTCGAATCAAATGCTGAGTTTCAGCGACAACTGCTAGACTTTGCAAGACATCAACCGTCGCAATCCCTTGAGCTAGAGACTGCAAACGCTGGATGTACTTGCTAACTTCCTCACGGATACGCATAAAGATTTCGTACTCTAGGTTGGCTGACTTCTCACGCGCCTCCAGCATATCTCCCTCGATACGGGCCAATTCCTCAGTCCCAAAGCGTTCTGAGTTTTTCAGCGTCGCCTTGCGGAAAAAGTGAGCAGGCACATTTCCCAGTTGCGAATTGGTCACATGGAAATAGTAGCCATCCTTCTTATTGTAGTCAATCTTGAGCGTGCTGATACCAGAGTTTTCTCGCTCCTTGGCCTCAATCTCAGCAATCCAGCTAGTCCCTTCTCTGAGAACGCGACGGTACTTGTCTAAAGTCTCATCAAATCCCGTCCGAATAATACCCCCATCTGTAATCATATGAGGAGCTTCAGGAGCAATCGCTGCGCTAATCAAACTCTCCAACTCAGGGATTGCATCCAATTGTTCGATAAGATAAGTTAGAGCAGGTTGCTCCATCCCTTCTAAAATCGCACGAATCCGTGGCACGCTAGACAAGGTAGTCGCCAACTGCAAGAGATCCTTTGGGTTGGTCTTGCCAAAAGAAACCCGACTAGCCAAGCGCTCAATGTCATAAACACCCTTGAGACTGTCTGTCAAATCACTACGCTCAAAGAAATGGTCGAGAAAGACCTGCACTACTTCTTGACGTTGGACGATTCGTTCCTTATCAATCAAGGGGCGATGAATCCAAGAACGTAACAGACGCATACCCATAGCTGTCTTGGTTTCATCCAAAAGCCAGAAAAGACTGCCTTGTTTCTTACCTGAGCGAGCATTCTCAACCAAATCCAGACTAGCCTTAGTAGCATAATCCATCTGCAAGAAATCCTTAATTTCGTAGCGGATAACAGGTTTGAGGTGGTTCAATTCCCTCATCTGGGTTCGATGGACATACTGGAGCAACTTACTAGATGCCGCTTGCTCCACAGCTGCTAATCGTGAATCCAGTAAATGAAGGTCTTCAAAGCCTTCTTTTTCATAGGAAAGTACCAGATTCATCTGACGACTAAGGATTTGTTCCTCTTCCTCAGACAAGTCATAGCCCAGCACCACTTCTCGCGCCTTGAGATTACGGATTTCCCCACAAACCAGCGTGAAATCCAAAAGACCTGTCACATAAAAGTCACCCGTCACCAGGTCCATATAAGCTAGGCCAAATTGATTGCCAGCACGGTCTATGGCAACCAAGAAGTTGTTCTGACTATCCGGCTTACTGCTATCGACCACTGTCCCTGGCGTAATGACCTGAACAACCTCTCGTTTCACAACCCCAACTGCTTGTTTAGGATCTTCCATCTGTTCAGCAATGGCTACCTTATAGCCCTGCTCAATCAAGACATCGATATACTGTTGGGCAGAATGATAGGGAACACCCGCCATAGGAATCGGATTGTCGGCATTCTTGTTGCGACTCGTTAAGGAAATTTCCAGAATCTGCGCAGCATTGACCGCATCCTCATAAAATAATTCATAAAAATCACCCATCCGAAAGAGCAAAAAAGCATCTGGATATTGCTTTTTAATATCCACATACTGTTGCATGCCGGGTGATAGCTTTTCTGTCGTCATTGTCCGTCTCTCCTTGTCAAAAATAAGTCTTGAGAGCAACTCCCAAGACCTTACTTATCTTTCATCAAATCTAGCAAACGATCTTCCATGAGTTTGGCAACGTGCTGGTCTCGACAAATGACCAATAAGATATTGGCACCAGCAACTGTTCCTAAAATCCATTCATCCTTGTTTGCATCTACAATATTTGCCAAAACAGAGGCTTCTCCCAATTTGGTATGAAGTACCAAGGTAAACTCCGCTCTTGCAACACCTTCTAAATGATGAGACAAAAATTCCACCAAATCAATCTTTTCTGTCTCATTTGCTAGTACATAATACACCATATCATTTTTCTTGACCTTGGTCAAGCCGATTTCGCGCAAATCACGAGATAGGGTTGTCTGCGTCACAAAGACATTGTGCGCCTCCAAGCGATCTTGAATTTCTTTTTGTGTGCTTAATTTCTCCTCAGTAATCATTTTTTTTATTAACTGATGACGATCTCTTTTTCTCATAAAATCCTCTTATATGCATATTTATAACTAATTTTATAACTATATTATACCAAAAAAACAGGAGATTTCAAAAATTTTTTCTTCTTTCTTTAAAATTGTGATAAAATAGTAGAAAAGTCCAAAAAGGAGCTCTTAATGAATACAAAAGAATTGATTGCTAGCGAGTTGGCTAGCATCATTGATAGCCTGGACCAAGAGGCTATTTTAAATTTACTGGAAACCCCTAAAAACTCAGAAATGGGTGACATTGCTTTCCCTGCTTTTTCTCTTGCAAAAGTCGAACGTAAAGCACCTCAAATGATTGCTGCTGAACTGGCTGAAAAAATTAACAGCCAAGCCTTTGAAAAGGTTGTCGCAACAGGACCTTACGTTAACTTTTTCCTTGATAAATCTGCCATTTCTGCTCAAGTATTGCAAGCAGTTATCACTGAAAAAGAACACTATGCTGACCAACATATTGGCAAACAAGAAAATGTTGTGATCGATATGTCTAGTCCCAATATCGCTAAACCATTCTCTATCGGTCACCTGCGCTCAACTGTTATCGGAGATAGCTTATCACATATTTTCCAAAAAATCGGTTATCAAACGGTCAAGGTCAATCATTTGGGAGACTGGGGTAAGCAGTTTGGGATGCTGATTGTTGCCTACAAAAAATGGGGCGACGAAGAAGCTGTAAAAGCTCATCCAATTGACGAACTTCTTAAACTCTATGTCCGCATCAACGCTGAAGCTGAAAATGACCCTAGCTTGGATGAAGAAGCACGCGAATGGTTCCGTAAACTTGAAAATGGCGACGAGGAAGCTCTCGCTCTTTGGCAATGGTTCCGTGATGAAAGTTTAGTGGAATTTAACCGCCTTTACAATGAATTGCAAGTCGAGTTTGACAGCTACAATGGAGAAGCCTTTTACAACGATAAGATGGATGCAGTTGTAGACATTCTTTCTGAAAAAGGCCTTCTTGTTGAATCAGAAGGGGCCCAAGTTGTCAACCTTGAGAAATATGGAATTGAACATCCAGCCCTTATCAAGAAATCTGATGGTGCAACTCTCTATATCACTCGTGACTTGGCTGCAGCCCTTTACCGTAAAAACGAATACCAATTTGCTAAATCTATCTACGTTGTTGGTCAAGAACAATCTGCCCACTTTAAACAACTCAAAGCTGTTTTGCAAGAGATGGGCTACGATTGGAGTGAAGACATTACTCACGTTCCTTTTGGTTTGGTTACAAAAGAAGGGAAAAAACTCTCTACTCGTAAAGGGAATGTCATCTTACTAGAGCCTACTGTTGCAGAGGCTATTAGCCGTGCCAAGGCCCAAATCGAGGCTAAAAATCCTGAACTAGAAAACAAAGACCAGGTAGCGCATGCTGTTGGGGTTGGAGCCATTAAATTCTATGACCTCAAAACTGACCGTACAAACGGATATGACTTTGACCTAGAGGCTATGGTATCTTTCGAGGGTGAAACTGGACCTTATGTTCAATACGCCTACGCTCGTATCCAATCTATCTTACGTAAAGCGGATTTCAAACCAGAAACAGCTGGCAACTATAGCTTGAATGACGCTGAAAGTTGGGAAATCATCAAACTCATCCAAGACTTCCCACGTATTATCAACCGTGCGGCGGATAACTTTGAACCTTCTATCATTGCTAAATTTGCAATTAGCCTAGCTCAAGCCTTCAACAAATACTATGCACATACACGTATCTTGGATGAAAGTCCAGAACGCGACAGCCGTCTAGCCCTCAGCTACGCAACCGCAGTCGTTCTCAAAGAAGCCCTTCGCTTGCTTGGAGTAGAAGCGCCAGAGAAGATGTAAATCGCCAAAGTTACTTGATTGCAAAGCAATCTAAGTAACTAACGCCAAATCCTGTCAGGAATTTGGCTAGGCACTTCACTAGTAAAGAAACATAAATATTATCGATTTATGTTTCTTTACGTCGTAACCAGAGACACTTGCCTAAACGCCTCACTAAATTGGTCAACCAAATCTATTAATTGGCTTAGTGGCTGGTGGCAATCTTCAAGTCACTAGAATGCAAGGCAATCTAAGCAACGAATGTCAAACCCTATCAGGGATTTGGTTAGGCGCTTCACTAATTCAATCTACTCACTACTACTTCTTTATCATACAGGGAGATATTCTATGAGCCAATATGCTTATATCCTCGTTGTAATTAGCTTGGTGTTCCTTTTTCTGCTCAATAAGTACGAGAAGGAGAGACTGCAAAGGCTCTACCAAGAACAACTTTTAAAGGATGAAACATTTAGGGCTGATATCAAAGAGAAAATTCACACGACTGAAAATATCAATGATGTCATTGCTTACATCAATAAAACTTATCATCTGGGAATGTTGCTATCAAAAGACATTACAGATCAATTGAAATAAACCGAGCTATTCTGGCTCTTTGTCAACTGTAGTGGGTTGAAGAAAAGCTAAGATCGAGAAAGGACGAAATTCGTCCTTTCTTTTTTGATATTCAGAGCGATAAAAATCCGTTTTTTGAAGTTTTCAAAGTTCCGAA
>NZ_JASHCQ010000034.1:0-14996 GCF_047464035.1 Streptococcus mitis | reverse complement strand
TATGAATCTTTCTAATGAGTTGTTTGATCGCTTTTCATTATAGATCTTATGGGACTTTTTTTCTACACAAAAATCGGCTCTATAATATCTATAGGGGGTTACCCACTACAAATATTATAGAGCCAAATTAATTTGGCAGGGTTTTTCTTTTTAACAAATTTATCGTGGAGAACAATTGAATATTGTTCTCCTTTTTTTATTTTCAGGAGGGAAAATGACAAAAGAATTACAATCATCACGCTATATTGTCATTTCATTTTTAGTACGTGAAATGGGTATTGATATTGTTGAAGCCATCTCTCGTATGGCTGAATTAGAAAAAAGTGGCTTGGTTCGATTGGAATCAAGTGGAGATTTAATACTCAAAGAACTAGGAGGAGCGCTATGAAACGAATTACCGCAAATCAATACCAAACTTCAGAACGGTATTATAAATTACCTAAAATTCTTTTTGAGAATGAGGAGGATAGGAATACTCAACCTATCTTGAAAAGAAAAGTTGAAAAGGTCACATTTCTTTATCATCTTTAATTTAGTTTTACTTGCTTTAGCATGCTGGACAGGATATAAGTGGAAGAAGGAATAGAAAATAATCTTAACAAGTTCAAAAATTATTCCGTTTTTTAGAACATGAAAAATTTTAGAAATTGATTCTTTCTTAAATTTGAATTTCACTAGTAGTGTAAAGAAGATTTTTTCTCTGAATAAAATCTGAATTTTCTCTGATATAATCTCAAATGTCAATGTTCAATAATTGTTTCTTCAGTAGGTGATGGTAAATAATCAAGAATCATTGGAACATTACCTTGGAGAACTTAAGGGGAAGGATTATTCACATATAGATGGGAAAGTTATAGATACTCCTGCTGGATATGTAATGGCATTGACGGCACTCAAATTAGATTATTAAATATTACGAATTTTGTTCAAGATAGTGTAAAATAGATTTGTACTATTTTTTAAAAATATAATTTAAAAAATAAAGAACAATTACAAATTGATGTATTGAGACTATTCTTTGTCAAGAATACGGAGCTTTGCAGATAGTTCTCTAAAATATTTTGAGGTGATAGAATGTATAAGATATTAGTTGTAGATGACGATTTTGAAATTTTGAAACTGATGCGAACTATTTTAGAGATGAAAAACTATCAGGTAACGACGTATCAAGAAGTCACCGTACCAATCAATATTAATAATTTCAAAGGATTTGATTTGATTTTATTAGATGTAATGATGCCTAATATAGATGGTATGCAAATTTGTAAGCAGATTAGAAATAAAGTAAGCTCCCCTATTATTTTTGTTAGTGCAAAAGACACCGAAGATGATATAGTATCAGGATTGAATTTAGGAGGAGATGACTATATTACAAAACCTTTCAGCATCAATCAATTAATTGCTAAAGTTGCTGCAAATCTCAAACGAGAAGAACGATACAAACAAGGTGAATTAAGTAATCAAATTGTTCGAGAATTATCTCCAATAACGATTTATTTACAAGAAAAAATTGTTTGTATTAATGGAGATAGTCTTGCCTTTACAAGTAGGGAATATGATATCATAGAGCTATTATCTAGCAATCCAAGAAAAATTTTTACTGTACAAGATATATATGAAAACGTTTATGATGATGATGCTGAAACCCTCTTTCGTTCAATATCTGAGTATATCTATCAAATAAGATTAAAATTCTCATCCTATGGAATTAATCCTATAAAAACAGTTAGAGGTATGGGATACAAGTGGCATGATTAAGAAGAATAGTACAATTAGAGGACGTATAATAAGGACTGTTTTAGAACTAGTAACAGGTACGTTACTGAGTATACTTTTATTTTTTATATTTACTTATTTACTTGTTTTTACAGGACAATTAAATGTATACGACTCTAAAATTGAAATTTCAGTGAGTGATACCAGCAATTTAAGTGATGTAGTTCAAGCAATGAATAACTCTATATTTGACTATGTTGTATTTAATCGCAAGACAGGTACAATTGAAGAGGGTAATTATCAAAAAAAGGATTTGCCTGCCTATCGAGAAGTTTTTGCTAAAAATGAATCTGTAAGTAATAGTGAGGTGTATTATGGGTATTATGCTAATTCAGAGATTGTACTTACTGTCAGGCAACCCATGATACCTGAGTTTGTTAATCCGAATTTGCGTCACATTTCATTTAATCTATTTTCTTATTTATTTTTCTTCGTTTTCGAAACGATTTTACTCATTTGGTCACTTACAAGATTAATAAAAGAATTTTCAAAAAATTTTCTACTTATACAAAAAAAAGCTTTAAACATGGGGCAGTTAACATTTAAAGAAAAAAACATTCCCGCTCCAATACAAGAGTTCGATGAAATTCTCTCTGTATTATATCAAAAGGACGACGAGTTAACTAATTTACTCAAATCAGAAAGAAGGGAGAAGGAAGATTTATCTTTTCAAGTTGGTGCATTAGCTCATGATGTAAAAACTCCTTTAACAGTACTAAAGGGAAATTTAGAGTTGCTTGAATTAACTTACCTGACTGATCAACAGAAGGAATATACTCAGTCAATGAATAACAGTATAGTGATTTTTGAAAGATACTTTAGTTCAATGATTGATTATTCAAGATTACTAATTGAAGATAAAGATTATGGGGAACAGATATATTTATCTGATTTTTTAAGTGATCTGTCAGTAGAGGCGAAATCTGTAATGAATAATGCAAAGGTTGATTTCAAAATTATTAATACTACAAAATTAATATTTTTTAAGGGAAATCGCTTTAATTTAAATCGGGCATTAATTAACATTTTAGCAAATGCAGCAAGATATAGTTCTGGAGAAAAAAAAGTTACGCTTACTATCATTGAGGAAACAGAGTATATTAATTTTGTAGTGTGGAATAATGGTCTGCCTTTTACTGAACAGTCCTTATTAAATGCAGATAAGTTATTTTATACTGAGAATAAAGGTAGGAATAATAAGCACTATGGTTTAGGGTTAGCATTTGCTAAACAAGTTGCAACTAGACATTTAGGAGAATTGTTTTTATCAAATCCAGATAGAGGTGGCGCTCAAGTGACGTTGCTTATTAAAAAATAATTCTGTAAGGATATATTAGATAGCTTCCATATAATAGTTATGTATAAAAATAGATGGTTTTCTAAATTGAGGACTGTCTATTTTTTTAATTTTGTAAAATTGGAAATTCTGAACAAATTTTGAAAAATAAAGTATAACATACAAGTATAAAACAAGGAGGAATTATAGTTATGAATATACAAGTTCAAAAACTTAGAAAATCATATAAGGATAGAGAAGTACTGAAAAATATTTCTTTTGAAATAAAAGAGGGGAGTATTTGTGGATTATTAGGTATTAATGGTGCAGGAAAATCAACAATTATGAAGATTATTTTTGGTCTTGAAAATGCTGATAGTGGTACGGTTATTTTTAATGGGAAAAAAAATGCGGGTATATATGAGATTGGAGCGCTTATTGAAACTCCAGCTATCTACATGAACTTATCTGCTTATGATAACTTAAAAACAAGAGCATTGTTATATGACATTTCTGACGAACGAATTAATGAAGTATTAAACTTGATTGGGCTATCTAATACGGGAAAGAAAAAAGCAGGGAGCTTTTCTTTAGGTATGAAACAACGTTTGGGATTAGGTATGGCAATAATTACTAGTCCAGATTTGCTCATTTTAGATGAACCTACCAATGGATTGGATCCAGATGGTATAAAGGAATTGTTGAATTTAATGATTTCTTTAAAGAAATCAGGAATGACAATTCTTTTATCTAGCCATCAACTGTATGAAGTTAGTAAAGTGGCAGATAAAGTTGTTATTTTACATGATGGTCAAATTTTTTACGATGGTTCGAATGTTCAAAGTGATGATTTAGAATCTTTATTTATAAGAATTGTTCATGGAGGTGACGCAATATGATAAAAATATTTAAATCAGAATGGTTAAAACAGCGAAAAAATACATCCAAAAAATTCTTGATAATAGCTCCTGGATTGTCGATTTTAATAGCTGTATTACTTGTTGGACCGAGTATTCTAGAAAGTTTTTCAATATATTGGTGGGAAGCCGTCTTTTTGTACACGCTTATTGGATTGTTATTTTTATATGATTATAAAGCAGAAGAAGCTGCAGGAAACTTCCAGAATATATACTTTCGAAATGATAGCATAAAAATATATATCGTAAAGATACTTTTAAAATTAAAAGATTTACTCATTTCGAACGTATGGTTTTTAGCTATATTATTATTTACAAGTAATTTTTTGTATGGCGACTTAATATCATTGAATATAATTGGTGACTTAATTTGTTTAGTACTTATTTCGATAACATCCATATGGGTATTGCCACTCTTGTATCTATTTTCGAAACGGATCAACCCCTATATCTTAGTATCTATTAACTCCTTGATTTGTTTTTTGGTTGCACCTTTTATCGCTCAAAGTAGCTTTTGGTTCTTCTTTCCTTTTACATATCATTATAAAATTGCTTATAGTCTTATGTATATAAAACCGTCAGGAGATTTAGATTTAACAAATCATGTAACAGACGTTAAAATGGTAGTATTTACCGTATTTCTATCATTGATTCTATTTATTGTTTCTTTGTTAATGTTAAATTGGAGGTTAAGTAATGATCCAATTGCTAAAAAGTGAAATGATTAAATTTAAAGGTTCGTATCAACTATACATTATTTTGATTTTGTCTACTATACAACTATTGACAATTCCAATTTACATATTATCTGTAAATAACACAATTGTATTGGAAAATATTATCTTTTTACCCATGTTAGGCTATTGTATGATAACTACGATAATCACTTTATTAGTATCTGAACAAGAAAGCAATGCTAATAATTATCAGAATATTAAGAGTGGGAGAAATATATCCAGTATATGGGGAGCGAAACTTTTTGTGTTAGATTTACTATTATCTTTACTCACTATTCCTTTATGGGTAGTTGTAGGTATAGAGTTAGAACACTTTTCATATTATTTTTACGTAGGAATAGTTAGTTGGTTATTACTAATATTTCTAAATCATTTCCACATGCTATTGACATTGTTTATTGCGAAAGGTGGAAATTTATTTTTAGCCGTTGTAGAAAGTTTATTTATATTATTTGCAACAAATAAAGTTTTTCTTAATGTTTTTTGGATTCCAGTAATTTTACCAGTTAATATAATTTTAGAAAATAATTTTAGAAGCACAACCTATTTATTGGCTTTAATTTTTTATGTTGTATTATTGTTTGTCGCTAATTTAGTAATTGTGAGCAGAAAAGGTGTTTAATTATATATTCTGATGGAAATGAAGGAAGTGTTTAATTTTTCGATGGAAGTTTGGGAATTGTTTTGACTTTACTTCATATCCAAAATAGGTCTGTAAAGACATATTGGAGAGAGGCGTTATTGATTTTTGATAATTTAACTATAGAAAATTAGGAGGAGAACTATGAAATTCAAAAAGATCTATCTTTCCGTAATTTTTTTCTTAAGTTTACTTGGATTGGCTGGATGTACATATGAGAAGTTTGATGTTAAATTTCTCGACTCAAGTTATAATCGATTCGATTATAAAGGAGAGCATTATGGTGTAACTAATCAATTAATTTCATATGAAGATATTGAAAGTAAAGTAAGCAATCATGATGATACTTATGAAATATCTTACGATGATTCCAATAATGAAATAAAGAATGATTTGTTGGAGATTAGTGATTTATATCAAACCAAGAATAGAGAATTTGCCATAAAAATTGATAGTACTTTCTATAAATGTAAACTACTTGATAATATTTCTAAAGAAGAACTTCTAAAAGTTTCTGACTTATTTAATGTTCGCTTAGTAGGAGGATTTGCTATCAATGAGCAAGAAGCCAGAGAGTTGAAGATAGGGGAACAATTATTTACAATTACTGAAGAAATTATTCCAAAAGAAGAGCTTAGTGCTACAGTTGCTAACTTAGATAATCAAGTGAAGTCAGTCACTAGATTATCAGGGGAGCGTGAAAGTTGGAAATATGGAGAAATTTGTTCCTTAGAAAACCAGTCTATCCACGAGCAAGTAGCAGTTAAATTGAATGGAGAATATCATTTGGCTTTCTTAAGAAGCTAAACTGGGCAAAAAGTCTTTAAAAGAAAAAACGCCAAATAATAGAGCGACTACATTAGTAGCTTAAAAACATGATTAAACCGCTATTCTTAGGAGTAGCGGTTTTTCTTTTTGTTCTAAAAGGGGCAAGAAAGGGGGCGAGTAAGTAATTTTCCAACTTTTTAATTCAACATAAAAATCCCCAATCAAAGCGATTGAGGATTAAGCAAATGAGTCTTAAACAATACCTTGTGCAATCATAGCGTTTGCTACATTTTCAAAGGCAGCAATGTTAGCTCCTGCAAGGTAGTCTTTATCAAGACCATATGTTTCTGAAGTTGTTTTAGCTGTATTGAAGATGTTTGTCATGATGTCTTTGAGACGTCCATCAACTTCTTCACGAGTCCATGAAAGGCGAAGACTGTTTTGGCTCATTTCAAGGGCTGAAACGGCTACACCACCGGCATTGGCAGCTTTGGCAGGTCCGTAGAAAATACCATTTTCTTTGTAAACTTTGATGGCATCAAGGTCGCTTGGCATGTTGGCACCTTCAGATACACAGATAATGCCTTGAGCAACTAAGCGTTTAGCTGCTTCACCGTTGATTTCGTTTTGAGTCGCACATGGAAGCGCAATGTCATAGTTTCCAGCGTAAGTCCATACAGAACCTTCGTGATATGTTGCAGTTGCTTTTTCAGCAGCATACTCAGTCAAACGAGCGCGACGTTTTTCTTTAACATCAACCAATAGATCGAAGTCGATACCATTTTCATCGATGACATAACCATTTGAGTCAGATACAGAGATAACAGTTGCACCAAGTTCAGTTGCTTTTTGAAGCGCGTATTGAGCAACGTTACCAGAACCTGAAATGACCACTTTCTTACCAGCAAAGCTATTACCGTTAGCTTTGAGCATTTCTTCAGTGTAGTAAACCAAACCGTAACCAGTTGCTTCTGGACGAATCAAGCTACCACCAAACCCAAGAGGTTTACCAGTCAAGACACCAGCATCAAATTGGTTAAGACGTTTGTATTGACCGTAAAGGTAACCAATTTCGCGTCCACCTACACCGATATCACCAGCAGGTACGTCAAGTGATGGTCCGATGTGTTTTTGCAATTCAGTCATGAAGCTTTGGCAGAAGCGCATCACTTCAGCATCTGTTTTACCTTTAGGATCGAAGTCTGATCCACCTTTACCTCCACCGATAGGAAGTCCAGTCAAGACGTTTTTAAAGATTTGTTCAAATCCGAGGAATTTCAAAATCCCTTGGTTTACAGTTGGGTGGAAACGAAGTCCGCCTTTATATGGTCCAACAGCTGAGTTGAATTGAACACGGTAGCCGCGGTTTACTTGAACTTTTCCATCACGGTCAACCCAAGGAACACGGAAAGAAATCACGCGCTCAGGCTCAGTAATACGTGCCAAGATATTTTCTTCGATATACTCAGGGTGTTTTTCAAATACAGGTTCTAAAGTGTTGAAAAATTCTTCAACAGCTTGGAGGAATTCAGCCTCGTGCCCGTTACGAGCTTTTACAGTTTCAAACACGCTTTGGATATATTCTTTAGCAGATGACATATCGTTCTCCTTAAATTCTAATTTAATTATGTGAGTCATTATAGCAGAATTTTTTTAAGCTGTAAAGAGAAAAACAAAAATTTTCTAAAAATTCTTTCAATTTGATTTTTGGGGTTGTTTGAAATTGGAAATTTTAGAAAGTGGATAAAAAACGAACGTTTTTCTTATAAATGACTTTCTTGAAGAGAAAAGCTGAAAATATGGTATAATATTAGCAATAAAAGGAATCTGGAGGATCAGAATCATGGTATCAACGAAAACGCAAATTTCTGGTTTTGAGTTTGACAATTGTTTGATGAATGCAGCAGGTGTGGCTTGTATGACGATAGAGGAGCTGGAAGGGGTTAAAAACTCAGCGGCAGGAACTTTTGTGACCAAGACAGCGACCTTGGACTTTCGTCAGGGAAATCCTGAACCACGCTATCAAGATGTTCCACTTGGTTCTATCAACTCTATGGGATTACCGAATAATGGCTTAGATTATTATTTGGACTATCTTTTGGATCTGCAGGAAAAAGAGCCGAACCGGACTTTCTTCTTATCTCTAGTCGGCATGTCTCCAGAGGAAACCCATACTATCTTGAAAAAAGTCCAAGAGAGTGAGTTTCGTGGTCTGACTGAGCTAAACCTCTCCTGTCCAAATGTTCCAGGTAAACCTCAGATTGCCTATGATTTTGAGACAACAGACCGGATTTTGGCAGAGGTATTTGCCTACTTCACCAAACCTCTTGGAATTAAATTACCACCATATTTTGATATTGTCCACTTTGACCAAGCGGCAGCTATTTTCAATAAGTATCCTCTTAAGTTTGTCAACTGCGTCAACTCTATCGGAAACGGCCTTTATATAGAAGATGAGTCGGTCGTTATCCGTCCTAAAAATGGTTTTGGGGGCATTGGTGGGGAGTATATTAAACCAACTGCTTTAGCTAATGTTCACGCCTTCTACCAACGTCTCAATCCTCAAATCCAAATCATCGGAACAGGTGGAGTTTTGACTGGTCGTGATGCCTTTGAACATATCCTCTGTGGAGCGAGTATGGTGCAGGTGGGAACCACACTTCACAAAGAAGGCGTCAGTGCTTTTGATCGTATTACCAATGAACTGAAAGCAATCATGGCGGAAAAAGGGTACGAAAGCCTAGAAGATTTTCGTGGGAAATTGCGCTATATTGATTAAACTCATTAAAAAATCAGAAGAAAGGAGAGAAGATGCTAGCCATTGAAGAAAGTCAGAAATTGACTTTATCAAATTTACCTAGTCTGAGCCTATTTACAGGGACAGATCAGGGTCAGTTTGAAGTGATGAAGAGTCAAGTATTGAAACAGATTGGCTATGATTCTGCTGACCTCAACTTTGCCTACTTTGATATGAAAGAAGTAGTTTACAAGGATGTGGAACTGGAGTTGGTCAGCCTTCCTTTCTTTGCGGATGAGAAAATCGTGATACTAGACCATTTTGTCGATATCACAACAGCTAAGAAACGCTTTTTGACAGATGATGAGCTCAAGTCATTTGAGGAATACCTTGACAATCCTTCACCAACAACCAAGTTGTTAATCTTTGCAGAAGGAAAGCTGGATAGTAAAAGACGGTTGGTTAAATTATTGAAGCGTGATGCAAAGGTTTTTGATGCAGTAGAAGCCAAAGAACAAGAATTGCGCCAGTATTTCCAAAAGTGGAGCCAGAAACAAGGTCTGCAGTTTGCTAATCATTCTTTTGAAAATCTCCTCATCAAGTCGGGTTTTCAATTTAGCGAAATCCAGAAAAATCTCCTCTTTTTACAGTCCTATAAGGAAGACTCTGTTATCGAGGAAGAGGATATTGTTAACGCAATTCCCAAGACCTTGCAGGACAATATTTTTGATTTAACTCAGTTTATTCTGACTAAAAAGATGGACCAGGCGCGTGATTTGGTTAGAGACTTGACCTTGCAAGGTGAAGATGAAATCAAACTGATTGCAGTCATGCTGGGACAATTTCGAACCTTTATCCAAGTGAAAATTTTGGCGGAGTCTGGTCAAACAGAATCGCAGATTGCAAGTAGTCTAGGAAGTTTTCTGGGACGCAATCCCAATCCCTATCAAATCAAGTTTGCGCTGAGAGATTCAAGAGGACTTTCTTTGAGCTTTTTGAAGCAAGCTATTTCTTATTTGATTGAGACAGACTATCAGATTAAGACAGGTCTTTATGAAAAGAGTTTCCTTTTTGAAAAGGCACTCTTACAGATTGCTAGTCAGGTAAATTGATATTTTTTTGAAACTACAACCCGCGTCAGGATTATCTTGTCGTGGGTTTCTTAGTGATTTGCTTATTTTATACTCAATGAAAATCAAAGAGCAAACTAGGAAACTAGCCGCAGGTTGCTCAAAGCACTGCTTTGAGGTTGTAGATAAGACTGACGAAGTCAGCTCAAAACACTGTTTTGAGGTTGTAGATAAGACTGACGAAGTCAGCTCAAAACACTGTTTTGAGGTTGTAGATAAGACTGACGAAGTCAGCTCAAAACACTGTTTTGAGGTTGTAGATAAGACTGACGAAGTCAGTAACATATCTACGGCAAGGCGACGTTGACGCGGTTTGAAGAGATTTTCGAAGAGTATTATTAGAAAGTATTTCAGTGATTTCTTCATCTATAAGAAGCAAAAAACTTGAAAAAAGTGAATGTTTGCGTTATCATTTTCATATAGAAAGAAAAAGAGGTATTACAGATGGCTATTATCTTACCAGATCTTCCATATGCATACGACGCTTTGGAACCATACATCGATGCGGAAACAATGCACTTGCACCATGACAAACACCATCAAACTTATGTCAACAATGCTAATGCAGCTCTAGAAAAACACCCTGAAATCGGTGAAGACCTTGAAGCCTTGCTTGCTGATGTAGAATCTATTCCAGCTGATATCCGTCAAGCACTTATCAACAACGGTGGTGGACACTTGAACCACGCTCTTTTCTGGGAATTGATGACTCCTGAGAAAACAGCTCCTTCAGCAGAACTTGCAGCAGCAATCGATGCAACATTTGGTTCATTTGAAGAATTCCAAGCAGCCTTCACTGCAGCAGCAACAACTCGTTTTGGTTCTGGCTGGGCATGGTTGGTTGTCAACAAAGAAGGGAAGCTTGAAGTGACTTCAACAGCGAACCAAGACACACCAATCTCAGAAGGTAAAAAACCAATCTTGGGCTTGGACGTTTGGGAACATGCTTACTATGTGAAATACCGCAACGTGCGTCCTGACTACATCAAAGCTTTCTTCTCAGTAATCAACTGGAACAAAGTAGATGAATTGTACGCAGCTGCTAAATAATGATAGTTGGAGGGAAGAATTGTTCTTCTCTTTTTAAGGTTATATTATTCTGGTCTGACAAAATCGTCAGACTTTTTTCATTTTTATGAGAAACGTGCTAACTGCTAGAAATTATGGTAGAATAAAGTATTAAGTAATCGTGGAAAAAGGATATCTATGCGAAAAGAAATTGCACCTGAATTATACAACTATAACAAGTTTCCTGGTCCTGAGTTCCATTTACATGGGGACAAGGTCGAAACGGAAGGGATAGCTTTTTCCTTGGTGGAAAATATCAAGGAAGCCTTTGATGTGACGACTTTTAATCAGCGTTTTTCAGAAGTCTTAACCAAGTTTGATTATATCGTGGGAGACTGGAGCAACGAACAGCTTCGCCTACGAGGTTTTTATAAGGATGACCGAACAGAAGAAAAACTTGAAAAAATCAGTCGTTTACAAGACTACCTTTTAGAGTATTGTAGTTATGGTTGTGCCTATTTTGTCCTAGAAAATGAAGCCCCTAAGCGAGCATCATTTGACAAGAAAATGCGTAAGAAGGAAGAAGAAACACCTTCTAGAAAAGGAAAGAAGCCGACTCAAACCAAACGAAAACCGAATTCAGATAAGAAAAATAGACGTCGTCAGAAAGACCAGCATTCTCAGAAAGAGGACAAGGGACAACGTCATTTTGTCATTCGTCAGAAGTGAGTAGAGAATAAGGAGAAGAAATGAAACCGTCAATTTATAGTTTAACACGTCAAACCATGCAGGAATGGGTTTTGGAGCAGGGAGAAAAGAAATTCCGTGCAGACCAAATCTGGGAATGGCTTTACCGTAAACGTGTCCAGTCATTTGAAGAAATGACCAACCTTTCTAAGGATTTGATTGCTAAGCTTAATGACCAGTTTGTGGTCAATCCCTTGAAACAACGTATCGTTCAAGAGTCTGCTGATGGGACAGTTAAATATCTTTTTGAATTGCCAGATGGTATGTTGATTGAGACAGTACTCATGCGTCAACACTACGGTTTATCTGTCTGTGTGACGACTCAGGTCGGATGTAATATCGGTTGTACCTTCTGTGCTTCTGGTTTGATTAAGAAACAACGTGACCTCAATAACGGTGAAATCGTAGCGCAAATCATGCTGGTTCAGAAATACTTTGATGAGCGTGGTCAGGATGAACGCGTCAGCCATATCGTTGTCATGGGAATTGGTGAGCCCTTTGATAACTACAACAATGTCTTGAATTTCGTTCGTACTATCAACGATGACAAGGGAATGGCCATCGGTGCTCGTCATATTACGGTTTCAACCTCAGGTTTGGCCCATAAAATTCGTGACTTTGCTAATGAAGGCGTACAGGTCAATCTTGCAGTTTCCCTTCACGCACCTAACAATGAATTGCGTTCAAGCATCATGAAGATTAACCGTGCCTTTCCGATTGAAAAACTCTTTGCTGCTATTGAGTATTATATCGAAACAACAAACCGTCGTGTGACCTTTGAATACATCATGCTCAATGAAGTCAATGACGGTGTTGAACAGGCCCTTGAGTTAGCTGAATTGCTCAAGAATATTAAGAAATTGTCTTATGTAAACTTGATTCCTTACAACCCAGTTAGTGAGCATGACCAATATAGCCGTAGTCCTAAAGAGCGCGTGATGGCTTTCTATGATACGCTTAAGAAAAAGGGGGTCAACTGTGTGGTTCGTCAAGAACATGGTACAGATATTGATGCAGCTTGTGGACAATTGCGCTCTAACACAATGAAACGTGACCGCCAGAAAGCAGTCGCAGCAGTCAATCCTTAATGATGAAGAAAACTTATAATCATATTTTAGTATGGGGAGTCATTTTCTATAGCATTTGCATTGTCTATTTTTGCTTTATTCCTCAAGGACATTCTCCCGTGGGAGTGGAAACTCCAGGTATTCAGCATCTTGGACGCCTGGTTTTTCTTTTGACTCCTTTCAATTCTCTCTGGAAACTGGGCCAAGTGAGTGATGTGGGACAATTATCTTGGATTTTTTTACAAAATATCCTCAATGTCTTCTTGCTTTTTCCTTTGGTGTTCCAACTCCTTTATCTCCTTCCAAACTTGCGGAAAACAAAAAAGGTGCTACTTTTTAGTTTTCTAGTGAGCCTTGGAATCGAGTGTACGCAGTTAGTCTTGGACTTTTTCTTTGATTTTAATCGCGTCTTTGAAATTGATGATTTGTGGACCAATACCTTGGGTGGCTATCTGGCTTGGTTCCTATATAAACAATTACATAAAAACAAGATAAGGAATTAAAATGAGTATTTTAGAAGTTAAAAATTTGAGTCACGGTTTTGGTGACCGTGCAATTTTTGAAGATGTTTCCTTCCGTCTTCTCAAAGGAGAACATATCGGTCTGGTCGGTGCTAATGGTGAAGGAAAATCAACTTTTATGAGCATCGTGACTGGTAAGATGTTGCCAGATGAAGGGAAGGTTGAGTGGTCCAAATATGTGACTGCTGGATACTTAGACCAACATTCTGTCTTGGAAGAAGGACAGTCGGTGCGTGATGTTCTCCGTACAGCCTTTGATGAGCTGTTTAAAGCAGAAGCTCGTATCAATGACCTTTATATGGAAATGGCTGAAGACGGGGTGCGGATGTTGATGCTCTCATGGAAGAAGTGGGAGAACTTCAAGACCGTTTAGAGAGTCGTGATTTCTATACTTTGGATGCTAAGATTGATGAAGTAGCGCGTGCCCTTGGTGTCATGGACTTTGGCATGGATACGGATGTAACCTCTTTGTCAGGTGGGCAAAGAACCAAGGTGCTTTTGGCTAAACTTCTCCTTGAGAAGCCTGATATCTTGCTGTTGGACGAGCCGACCAACTACTTGGATGCTGAGCATATTGACTGGCTTAAGCGCTATCTCCAAAACTATGAGAATGCCTTTGTCCTCATTTCACACGATATTCCATTCCTGAACGATGTGATTAATATTGTCTATCATGTGGAAAATCAACAGCTGACGCGTTACTCTGGTGACTACTACCAGTTCCAAGAAGTCTATGCCATGAAGAAATCCCAGCTGGAGGCGGCCTACGAACGTCAGCAGAAAGAGATTGCCGACCTCAAGGACTTTGTTGCTCGGAACAAAGCGCGTGTTGCAACACGAAACATGGCCATGTCTCGTCAGAAGAAATTGGATAAGATGGATATTATCGAACTCCAAAGTGAGAAACCAAAACCATCCTTTGATTTCAAACCGGCCCGTACACCAGGGCGCTTTATCTTCCAAGCCAAGGATTTGCAGATTGGTTACGACCGTCCTCTGACTAAGCCTTTAAATCTTACCTTTGAGCGCAATCAAAAGGTTGCCATTATCGGTGCTAATGGTATCGGGAAAACAACTCTCTTGAAGAGTCTCTTGGGGATTATTCCGCCAATTGCTGGGGAAGTTGAACGAGGTGATTACCTAGAACTTGGTTACTTTGAACAGGAAGTAGAAGGTGGCAATCGTCAAACACCACTTGAAGCTGTCTGGAATGCCTTTCCTGCACTCAACCAAGCAGAAGTTCGTGCAGCCCTTGCCCGTTGTGGTTTGACAACCAAGCATATTGAAAGCCAAATTCAGGTCTTGTCAGGTGGGGAACAAGCCAAGGTTCGTTTCTGTCTCTTGATGAATCGTGAAAACAATGTTTTAGTGCTGGACGAGCCGACCAACCACTTGGATGTGGATGCCAAGGATGAACTCAAACGCGCTCTTAAAGAATACAAAGGATCTATCCTTATGGTCTGTCACGAACCAGACTTTTATGAAGGTTGGATGGACCAAATCTGGGATTTTAATAATTTAACTTAAGAATGAGGACAAAAGAAAGGCTCTTTGTCAACTGTAGTGGGTTGAAGAAAAGCTAAGCTCGAGAAAGGACAAATTTCGTCCTTTCTTTTTTGATGTTGAGAGCGATAAAAATCCGTTTTTTGAAGTTTTCAAAGTTCCGAAAACC
>NZ_JASHCQ010000033.1:0-15632 GCF_047464035.1 Streptococcus mitis | reverse complement strand
TGAACACCTTTATTGTATCGCGTTCGGAGTTTTTTTGGTATAACCTTCGACGCGCACCCGCATAGCGGGTGGTTTTTTTGTCTCGCACCTAACGGAGCGAGACGGACTAATAGTCACATAATAAAAAGACTCCGAAGAGTCTTCTCATTACTTATGTAATTCTTTATTACTCAATGTATGAAAAATCCCCCACAGAAGAATATTTACAATGATAAACAGCAATATTTCCACTAAATTAAAGTCTATCAAATTCCGTGACCGCATTGCCACCATAGCTTGGGAGTAGGGATAGATTAAAGATAATTTATCTGATACAAAAAGCATCATAAATCCTACGAAAGTACCAATAGCACCAATTCCCACAGATTTACTGAAAACACGAGTTTTAGCTGTCACAAAAAACTGTACTGCCATCATACTAATTGTTCCAAAAATTCCCAATAAATCCCACTTGAGGTAGGTGAACAAATTAGAAATTTCTAAATGAGCTAGGTGAGCACTGACATAAAAAATACCAAACAAGAACAACTGTAAAACAGCAATAAAAAAGATAATTACTATTTCTTTTGCCAACAATAATTTCCCAAGACTAACATTATTAGCTCTGAGAAATTCAATATTTTTTCTATCAAACTCTTTTCCTAACATCATGGCTACATAAAGGCTGACTAAGATCGGAAAGAAAAGCTGGCTATAATAGAAGGTCAATTGTCCCCATAAAACAGGCACTTTTTCACTTTCTTCAACCATAGAATAAGCTGCACCAAAGTAAATCCCAAGACCAATCAGGCTACAAAAAGCTAAGAAGGAAATACCGATCATCAACATGGAAAATTTTTTAGTTTTCCGCCATTCTACTGATAGATAAGACATCATAGCTTGCCTCCTTTCTTTTCAACCAAATAGAGAGATATGAAGAGATAGATTAGGGCTATTGGCAAATATGTAAAGAGTTTAAATCCTAGTTTTGTCGCAAAAACATAACTCACTTGACTGGCGACTTGCTGGTAATCCACCAGAGACAGATATCCTATACCACCAAAAGGGAAAATCAGCTGTAGAAAAGCTGGTGCATGACCAAATCCAACACCAAGAAATCCTCCGAAAATCCCTAATGCCAGTATCAATGCCTGCTTCTTCAGTAAAAACTGCAAAGTCAAAAACAGACAGGTTAAGACAAAAGAGGCCAGCAAGAAAATGACGATTTGCCAGAGGATTAGGCTAACAGGCATTTCTAAACCTGATAAGATTGCAATCAACTGGACTACTACTCCCTCCAAAAAAGCGAGAAAGGTCAAAATGAACATGGTCAGTCCAAGCTTACTCAGAAAGATATGCCGTACATTTTCACCATTTGCCAAAAGCAGTTTGAAAGTGTTGCCCTCCTTCTCGTTTTTGACAATCCGCGATACAAAGAGAGAAATCACAATAGGGAGAATCAAGCCATTTACTTCTTTTATCATATAGAAAATTAGGCTAATCTGGTGCATGTCTGGATTACTTAGGTAGCGTGTAGCGGCTGCAATTGTCCAAGCAAATCCGACTCCCATAACTAGTATGCTAATGAGGAAGGATTTGGTTCGTTTTGCCTTGAGCAATTCAATAGACAAATTATTCAACATAAGACTCACTCCTTGGTTAAGTTGAGGAAGATAGATTCCAAGGTTTCTTGTTCTTGCTTCACTTCATAAATTGGAACTTTCTCGACTATTAAATCTCGTAACAAACTAGAAATCTGCTGATCGGCAAGGTTAGTCAGCTTGAGTTTATCCTCTTGTATCTCCAACATCTTGCACGGATAACCAAATAACACTTGGCTAATGGCTTCACGTCGACCTCTAAAATCCCCACGCACTTCCAGCCATTTATTGGACTGAATTTTACGAATTTCTCCCTCGTAAACCAGTTGACCATGATTGATAATCCCCACACGGTCAGCTATATGCTCTACTTCAGAAAGGATATGGGTAGAGATGAAGACAGTAATGCCCTGTTCTTTTGCCAACTTGATAATCAGTTCCCTAATTTCATGAATCCCTGCTGGGTCTAGCCCGTTTGTTGGCTCATCCAGTATCAACAAACGCGGTTTCTTGACTAAGGCAAAGGCTAAAGCCAAGCGCTGTTTCATACCCAGAGAATAATCTTTAACCAATTTTTTCTTGTTTTTAGGTTGATCTAACCCCACAATTTTCAAGGTTTCCTGAATATTTTTCTTATCAAATCCAAGTATTTTTTGGAAGACTAAGAGATTTTCATAGCCTGTCAAATTAGGATAATAAGACGGTTCTTCAATCATAGAGCCAATCTGATTAAGATACTGCTTGTCCGTACCTATAGATTGACCAAACACTTCAATCTCCCCAGCTGTACGAGAAATCAAAGACAAAATCATCTTCATGGTGGTTGTTTTCCCTGCTCCATTTGGACCTAGAAAACCATAAATCTCACCTTGTTGAACTGATAAGGAACTAAGGTTAACTACCTGAGTGTCCTCAAATCCCTTTTGTAAGTTTTTTATCTGTAAAACATTACTAATCATTATGAACTTCCTCCTTTAAACCAAATAATTTTCTATAATTTTGATTCCTATAAATCAAATTATCATGAGTATCTTTGATAACATCTCCACTACTCTTATCAACAAAAATGATAGAATCAACATAATTTACAATATCTAATTGGTGACTCACTATTACCATTGTTTTGTCTGAATAAAATGAATTATTACACTACAAGCACCAAGAACGTTATCAAGTTCTTCAAGAGTTAATTCTTGAAGAGAATTCATTACTTCAATCTCAACGAGATTCTTTTGTTGTTTAGCCATTTGGAAATACCTCACTGATTAAAATTTATTTGAGAAGTATCTCTATCTAGGTTATATCTTTATTATAGACATGCTAGATTAATTTTAAACTAAGCTAACCTTAATTTTACATTAAGATTAAAGTATCTTGCTTTTTTCACTCTTTTAAATGGTATAATATAGATAAGCGAGGTAAGATTATGAATTTCGAACAACAGCTCCTGAATAAGCACATCCTTATCATTGATGACGATAAAATTTTAAACTCTTCCATAAGAGATATTCTCACTGCCTACGGATTTTCCAATCTAACATCAGCCTATGATATAGAATCTAGTTTGGACATGATTGAAACAGAGCAGTTCGACCTTTTCCTTTTGGACATTATGCTCCCCGATGGTGATGGCTATACATTAGCAAAACATATCCGAAAAAAAGGCGATACTCCTATCCTCTTTCTGACTGCCAAAAATAATCCTGAAGATGAGGTAGCTGGTTTCAATGCTGGTGGTGATGATTATGTCGTAAAACCCTTCATTCCAAAAAATCTTATCTATCGTATTATGGCTCTGCTCAGGAGAAGCTATAAATCAGAACAGGAAGCAATACAGATTGGACAGACTTTGGTGAGTTTTCGGAATGCAACAGTACAAAAGAATGGAGCAGAAATTTCTATTACACCAATTGAAATTAAGATTTTAAAAAAACTTTACGATAATAAAAATTACATCGTTTCAACTGAATCTCTCTGTGATACGATTTGGGGAGTGGATAGCTTTGGTTATGAAAACTCTTTGACTGTACATATTCGGAAAATTCGGGAAAAAATAGAAGAAAATCCTTCAAAACCTCAATATTTAAAGACAGCTAAAGGGCTGGGATATAAATTGTTATCATGATTATGAACCAAACCAAAATTTTAAGGTATTCACTAAAGAAATTTATCTTTTTTTCCATCATTATCTTTATTACCAATATTATTCTAATTGCCAGTTTTGTTTTCTACATTAGAGAAAAGCAAACTGCTACCGAGACTGTAAAAATAATTTCTGAACACATTACCATCACAAAAAACAACGTCCACATACCTAAAAATGATATTTCTAGTCTAAAAGAACAAAAGTTATGGCTCATGGTATTGGATAAGCAGACTGGAAAACAAGTGTACGAACAGTATAAACCTAAAGAAGTTCCTTCGCAATTTGACTATGGGGACATTTTACAGTTTTCTCGCTATTATCTTTCAGATTATCCTGTTTTTAGTCAGATAAAAGGTGGCTACATCATTGTTGTTGGTTTTCCAAAAGATAAAATTGCTCGTTATAGTTATAATTACTTAGATATAGATAGTATTCGCCTAATTCCACTAGTAGCATTTGGAGTATTGCTTTTCAACTGCCTTTATTTCGCTTTTCTTTACTACTATGGTGTGACGCATATCAATCGTAAAATTGCGCCTCTTGTAACTGCTATTCAGAATCTCCCAGATGGTTTGAAAAATCCAATAAATTCTATATCAGAACTAGAATATCTTACAACTGCAATCAATCAAACCGATACTCTACTCAAAGAGAATGAAGTCTTTAAAGAGCAATGGATTTCAGGAATTGCACACGATATCAAAACACCTCTTTCTGTCATCATTTCTAACGCTTCCTTGTTAAATGATTCTGAACTAGATACACAGTCTAAAAAACATATTCGCCCAATATTGACAGAATCCTATTACATCCAAAATATTTTAAATGACTTAAATATAGTAGCTCGCCTTTCATCCGGTCATCTTCAATTAAATCAGACTGAAACAAAAATTATCCCCTTCTTCAAAGACATTCTCATCCATATTTTAAATCAAGAAATCTGGAATGATTTTGAATTTGAATTTGATTACGATTATTCACTTGTTAATCAATCTATCATGATTGAGCAGTTTTTAATCACAAGAGTTATCCATAATATCATCTACAACTCTGTTTTGCATAACGAAAAGGGTTGCACAATAAGAATCAACTTATTCAAAAAAGATACAAATGTAATTGTCGAAATCAAAGATAATGGACAGGGAGCTTCACCAGAAAAAATTGCTGAACTTAATGAATTATCTTTTAAAAACATTGATATTTCTAAAATTAGAACGACTGGAATTGGGCTAAAAATTTCAAAACAAATTGTTGATTTGCATCAGGGCTCTATTTCGTTTGCTAGTGTTCAAAATGAATTCTTTGAAAGTATCATTTCACTTCCGATCTTCAACATTACCAATCATGACCACCCGTCAAACGGGTGGTTTGTCCCAGGGCTATAAGTCCAAATTACCAGCCAGCGCCTAAAGACGCTGGCTTTCACTTTGTTCAAGCCTTATTGCTCTTGACTCGTCACTTTCCTCTCAAAGAGGCTTTAGTATTACTTACCACTATCCCTAAAGGGATCCTCATATTCTTTTACACTTAATTTATCTAGTGCTATATCATGCTTTTCCTGTTCTTGAATATATTTCTTAATTGTGGCTTCATTAAGCCCTACTGTACTTACATAATAACCTTCCGCCCAGAAATGTCGATTCCCAAACTTGTACTTGAGGTTGGCGTGTTTGTCAAACATCATGAGTGCACTTTTACCTTTTAAATAACCCCTGAAACTTGAAACACTTATCCTCGGTGGAATACTTACTAACATGTGTACATGGTCTGGCATTAAGTGACCCTCGATAATTTCAAATCCTTTATAACTACACAAACGATGAAATATTTCGCCTAAACTACTTCGATATTGATTATAGATGACTTTTCGTCTATACTTAGGGGTGAACACAATGTGATACTTACAGTGCCACTTTGTGTGCGATAAACTATGAGCCTTTTGTGCCATATTTTTCTCCTTTCGCTTTACAATTGGTTTGAACACCTTTATTGTATCGCGTTTGGAGTTTTTGGGGTATAACCTTCGACGCACACCCACATAGCGGGTGTTTTTTTTGTCTCGCACCTAGCGGAGCGAGACGGACTAATAGTCACATAATAAAAAAGCCTACCTTTCAGTAGACTTAGTTTGTTTCTATTCTAATCGGCACTCTGCCAAAATTCTGCTCTGCTATACTTGGATTTCCAAGTTGATAAATCTGGTCTGCCTTTTGGGTCATAGCATCCCAAGGTACTTTGCCAATTCGGTTGACTAGATTGACCTGACCTTTCAGAGATTTAAGATGCTGTCTGCCTTTTTCGGTAAATCCAAGGACATGAATGGCTTCTGGTAAGTCACTTTCTCTGGCCTGCACCAAGATATAAGTCAAGAGGCGTCTGACACGCGCCTTGGTATAGCGTTTGGTCGCAACCGCCTCGACTAAATCTTCCACAGATTGGGCTGTTTTAATAGCTTCCTTAATGCGCACTGCCATTTCTTGATTGACCTGATAGATGGTGGTTAGGTCGGGATTTGACAAGATTTGATAGCGGAGCAAAGGAAAATAGTCATCCCAACTTACCTTACTGGCCTGCTCAAAAAGGGTAACAGAAGGCATAAAACGTTCTAAGAAATCTTTGTCCCTCTGGTGCTGACGGAGAGCTGTCGCCGAGGCAAAGTCCACATCCTTATCCACAGAATGGTAACCAGCGCCCTGCCGATTAATCGGATGCAGCCTGATGTTTCGTCCTGCAACTGCCTTGGCATAAGCAAGAGCAAGAACATGATTGGGAGTATTGCCAGAAAAATCAAGACCTGCAAATTCCTTCCACATAGCTTGGGTTTTCTGTGGATAGGAAAGAGAATCAGGCAAATTTTCCACAAATTTCTCCATCTCAGCACCTTTCTCTGTGTATAAGTCAGCGATTTTCTGGTAATCTAGAACTTCCTCCGTCCCAAAAGATAGAGTATCAATGCCCAAACGAGCCAAGATATCCACAGCCCCTTGGCCGAAGAAATCCGCCGCCTGAACACTGACTAAAAATGGCAATTCCACTACCAAGTCTGCGCCATTTTCCAGCGCCATCTGGGCCCGAGTCCACTTGTCTACGATAGAAGGCTCTCCACGTTGCGTGAAATTTCCAGACATGGCTACGATTTTCAGCCCCTCTGCCTGATCCAGCAGGTATTTATGGCCATTATGAAAAGGATTAAACTCCGCTATGATACCTGTGATGGTCATGATAATCTCCTACTTCTGTGCCACAAAAAACCAACGGGTGCTGGTTTCTGTTGGCTCCTTGTCCTCAAAGTCTGCATAGAGTTTGAAAGACTTAAATCCAGCCTGTTCCAGCAAAATATCATAGGTCAGAACCTCATAAGTCCGCTCCTCATGCACTTCATCGTGGCGACTAAAGGAACCGTCAGACTCCTTGATAAAGAAAGTCAACTCATGCACGATGGAGTGAGGTGCCGCATCCTCATAAGTATCCCAGAGCATTGCAAAATCTTCTGCATTTTCATGATAGGAATAGCCTGGAAAAACTTCATCTGTCTGATAGGTCGAATGTACGTCAAAGATAAAGACTCCGTCTTCGTTGAGAGCATTATAGACTTCCTTAAAGACATCTCCCACTTCCACCTCATCCTGCATGTAGCAGATTGAGTCCGAGTAACACGTGACAAAGTCGTATTGACCTGCCTTAGACAAATCCAGCATATTGCCTTCCATAAAATCAATCTTTTGTTTGGCTGAAGAAGCTCTCTTCTCGGCAATCTTCAACATATCAGCACTCAAGTCCAGGCCAGTCACATCAAAACCAGCTTGAGAAAAGCGAACAGACTGGATACCTGTCCCACAAGCCAATTCCAAGAGTTTCTTTCTCTCCTTAGTTTTTGGCAAGTGACGCAGAGAAAAATCCGTCCATTTGTCGTATAAACTGTCATCCATAACCGCATCATAGACCGCCGCAAAAGTTTCATAAGTTGCCATAATCATGATACAAAGAGCTCTATGGTAACACCACTAGCCCTCACCTTTCTATCCATTTTCTTCTAAAATAAGCAAAGAAACCCAGTTGACTACAACTGAGTTTATCTCCTATGCTAAGGCTTCTGAAATATCTACTGAATCCGCCTCATGCCAGAGTTTTTCTAGGTTATAGTGGGCACGCATTTCTTCTGAGAAGATATGCACAACAACCCCACCGAGGTCTAACAAGACCCAGCCTCCAGCTGCATCGCCTTCGACATGGCTTCCTTTAAAACCTGCTTCCGCTACTTTTTCACGGATGTTATCAGCGATAGCGTCCAACTGACGGCTATTCATTGAGCTAGTAATAACAAAGTAGTCAGTCACGCTGGTCAAATCTTGTACATCAAGTGCGAGGATATCCTCCGCACGTTTCTCATCAGCCGCTTTCACGACTAGTTCTAGTAATTCTTTTTCGTTCATTTAGTCCTCTTTCAAATAGTGCACAAAGGCGTTATAGGTTTCAATGGTCTGGGGATAGATAGGGAATCCCTGATGAGCTAGATGCTCCACGGTACGAGCTGTTTCGTAGGCCACCGCCTTATTGAGCGATAGACTTGCAATCTCACGCGCCACATTTACTCCAGGAAAGGCTCGATTGTGCTCGATATAGTCTGCGACATAGATGACCTTATCAAGATCTGTCATCTGATCCGCCCCAACTGTATGGATTTCAATGGCTCGCAGAATTTCTGAATCATGCAAATCCAAATCTTCTTGAATCTTGTAAATCCCAACCATACCATGCCATACATTATTACCCCAGTTTTTGAGGTCAGGGTCTAGCTGATATCGGTCAATCAAGTCTAGAAATTCCTGATTTGACAGCTTTTTAGCATAGTCATGAAGAAGGCCGGCTAGTCCTGCTTTCTCAGTATCGACCCCAAATCGCTGAGCCAGTTCTATGGCTGCACGCTCCACACCCAAGCAATGGGTTAAGCGTTTTTCAGGCAGAAGCTCTGCCATTTTTTCCAACAAAGCCTCACGGGAGCAGTTGATATAGTCTTGATAGGCCATCAGTAAAGCCCCTCCTTCTCGATGTAGTCTAGCACAGGCTGAGGCAGGAGAAAATTGGGTTTCCGACCTTGGGCAAGGAAGTCACGCACCATGCTGGACGAGATATCCATGAGAGGCACATCCACCCAGATAACTGGGTAAGAAGTCCCAGCCTTGTAGCGTGGGCGCTGAACTCCCACAAACTGAACCATATCTACCAGTTCATCAATTCGGTACCACTTAGGCAGATAGTCCACCATATCGGCACCGATGATAAAGTAATAATCCGTATCTGGATTCTTCTCTGTTAAAATCTTCATGGTGTCGTAGGTGTAGGAAATTCCCTTGCGCTCCAACTCAATAGTTTCAATGGCCAGACCTTCAATCCCCTCAATCGCCAACTCAAGCATCTTGAGACGATGGTGTTCAGGGATGGTTTCCTTTTTATCTACATGAGGAGGTTGGTATTCAGGCATGAGCAGAACCTGGTCCAGCCCCAACTGTTGTCTTACTTGATCCGCAACAATCAGATGGGCATTGTGAACAGGGTTAAAATTCCCCCCTAAAATCCCGACTTGTTTACGTTTTTTCTCCTTGATTTCTGGCTCCAACTCTACCTTGGTAAAGGGAGTCAATAGTTCGATTGCCATAGGCTAGTCTCCTTTATTTCTCTGTAAAAACAGTTATTTGGAGTAGATTTCCTAGATTTCTTTGACTTTTTTAGAAATCTTGCGATTTTCTTTCTTGCTGGATTGTTTAAACAAAATCAAGATGCGTCCGATTTTTTGGACTGTATCCACACCGATTTCTTCTTCCAAAATTTCAGCTACTTCGTGGATATTTTCATCTGTGTTTTGCAAAAGAGTAACCTTGATCAATTCGCGTGCATCAAGAGCTTGGCGAACGCTGGTTTTAATTTGGTCGTTGAGACCATTTTTCCCGATTTGGATGATGGGTTTTAGTGTGTGTGCCTGACTGTTGAGGAAGGCACGTTGTTTTGATGTTAATGACATAATTTCTTTAAAAGAGTTTCTTTTTATACTTTTCTAAAGTGGTGGCGGACGTCAGCAAAGTCCTTCGGACTTTCATGACTAAAATTTGAGTCTATGGTCTCAAATTTTCCGCAGTTGGTACAATCACTTGTACCAACTGACACCACGGCGAAAAGTATTCTCTACGGGCTCGCAACGCTCGCCTTAATAAAGACAACCCTTTCCTTTCTGTGTTTAAATAATTGCTTTTCGTGTGACGACGGCGACGCCTTCTGGTGCCCAGACGGCGACTTTGGCTGTTCCTGTTACGCGGATCCAGCCTAGTCCTGAGATGACTAGGTCGGTCTTGTCCTTGATGGTAAATACATGTTGGACTAGTTTTGGGAAATCTTCTTTTTCCTTGCTATTTGGTGGTGTCAGAAGGGTTCCTACATGCTTGTCATAGAAAGCACTAGCTCCTTCTAGCTTGGTTCGGTGGAGTTTGAGTTCATTGTCAAAGAAAGCTGTAAATCCTTGCTTTTCACCTGCAATGAAGTCAAAGCGTCCGAGACCCCCTAGAAACAGGGTTTGTTCAGGATTGAGCTGATAGGTTTTAGGCTTGATTTCCTTTTTAGGGCTGACATACTTAAGGTTTTTAGCAGTCAAATAATGGGCCATCTGATGACGGTGGATGATCCCCGGCGTATCGTAGATATAAGAACCGTCGTCAAGCGGAATCTCAATTTTGTCCAAGGTTGTCCCTGGGAAGCGCGAAGTCGTGATGACATTCTGATCACCCGTGATTTCTTGAATGATGGCATTGATGAGGGTTGATTTTCCAACGTTTGTCACGCCAACAACATAGACATCACGGCCCTTACGGTAGTGTTCGATTTTGTCAATGACTTCCTTAATAGCATGTTTATTTTGTGCTGAAGTTAGAACGACATCGACTGGACGAAGACCTTCTTCGTGGGCACGTTCCATGAGCCACTGGCTAATCTTGCCCGGTTTAACAGACTTGGGTAGAATATCTTTTTTATTTCCCACTAAGAGGACATCATTACCCGATACAAAACGTGGTAAGCCTGGGATGACAGAGCCATTAAAGTCAAAGATATCAATGACATTGACCACCAAGGCATCACTGTCTCCCACCTCGTGCAAGAGCTTGAGGAAATCATCGTCCGTCAACTTGACATCCGTGATTTCATTGTAGTGGCGGAGACGGAAACAGCGTTGGCAATAGACTTCGCCAGTCTCCAAACCTTTTTCGAGTGCCGACTGGGGAGTAAATCCAAGACCAGCCTTGTCTGTCGTCTGAATGGTTGCTCCACAACCAATACAGAGAATTTCTTCCATAATTAAATTCCTTTTTTATATGTAATCGGTCCGTACTTTTCAGTGATTTTTCGCATGACACGACGCTCACGAGCTCGATTAATCTGCGTTTTGATTGAGTCATGTTGGACCAAGGGGTTGACTAAAATCGAGCGAATGCCTGCACGGTGGGCTGCTCGAATATCGGTCATGAGCTGGTCGCCAACCATGACTACTTCACTTTTCTCATAGTGAAATTCCTTCATGGCACGGTCAATCCCAAATGTGAAGGGTTTCAGAGCCCAATAAACGTAGTCAATCCCAAATTTCTCAACTGCTCGTTGGACGCGTTTTTTAGTGTTATTTGATACCACAATGATGCGAATGCCCGCGTCCCGAAGATCATGTAGCCATTGCTTCATCTCTGGCGTCCCGTCAGGGTTGTTCCAAGCAATGAGGGTATTGTCCAAATCGACCAAAACAGCCTTGATTCCCTGCGCCTGCAGGCTTGGGACTGTCAGATCATAGACTGCTTCCACAGCAAAGTCTGGCATGTAGTTTTCAATCACCATTTTGGCTCCTTTTCTTTTATTTTCTAGTAATTTTCTTCAGCCATTGAGATAAGGCCACCCATAAAATCAAGCTAGTCATTAAGATATAAATCCAAGCATTTGGCTCTTCTGTAAATGGTAGAGGAACATTCATTCCGAAGAAACCTGTAATAACCGCAAGTACTGCTAGTAAGACGGAGATAATAGTCAAAATTGACAAACTATCATTCAAGTTATTGTTTAGGATGTTGTTGTAAGAAGCTGAGAGTTGTTGCAAGACTTGAGAAATCAAGTCTGTCATAGACACCAACTGATGGGCTTCAATCATGGCATCATCAAACTGCTCTCGTTCGACATCATTAAATCTCCGATAAAGAGCATGGCCCTGGATATGTTCCAAGAGGAGTCGATTTTGTTTTGCTGCTGCTGTCAAGTAAACCATACCAGTCTCCAAGTCAGAGAGGGCGAAGAGATTTTTCTTTGTTGTAGTTTGACGTAGCAAGGCACTAATTTCGTCCTTACTTTTATCCATCTCTTCAATGACAGGATAATAAGCGTTACTGATAATCTCTAAACCAGCAAAGAGAAACTTGTAAATAGAAAGCGACTCATGGCTATCCAGATAAGCTGACATCTGATCAATGACATAAGCATTCTTATGGTTGCTGATGGTAATCATTCGTTGTCTTTCGACGATAAAGGTCATGGGAATCGCTTCATAATATTCTTTGTCTTTTTCTAAATCAAGAACATTATAAATAAAGGTTACCGTCTCCGTTTCACGGTTATAATCCATATGAGCTCGTTCATTTCTATCCAGAGCATACTCAATGGTTTCCTTGTCCAATCCATAGATGTCAGAAAGATCTTCCATATTTTTAATCTTATCCACATCAAGGTCTATCCAGGTACAACCATTGCCCAACTGCTTTTCTAAAACCATCTTTTCTCCTTTATTAAACTCTTTCTATTGTACCACAAATTACTTAAAATAACAGGTCTAGTCTGTGCGTGAGAAATTGCTGACGACGGTGATATTCCGATTGGGAACGAAGTGCAGAACCTGATCTTCTCCTCTGAGTTGCGTTGTTCGAATGCCGACACTGACAACCTTGCCCGATACGGTAATAGGACCATTTGTCAAAACGACCTCATCTCCCACATCCAGTTGACGTTCAAAGAGGATGAAAAAGCCATTGATGACATCAGACAGAAAGCCTTGGGCTCCCATACCAATAGCTACCCCAGCAATCCCAGCACCTGCCAGCAAACTAGAGACTGGCAAGCCCAAAATAGACAAGATACAGTAAAGTAAAAAGAAATAGAGGGTATAATTAAACACATTCTCTAATAAACGTGAGATGGTTTTCTGACGCCCGACATCGTGGCGAGACATTTTTAAAGAAGGTTTAACAATTCTCTGCACCATGGTATGAAGTAGTTTCTTAGCTATATAGAATAGCAAAAATAGAAATAACAGAGAAATTAACTTGGTTAAGATATTCTCAATAATCGTTGTTATATCAAGCTTATTGAGATAGGTTTGAAAAAATTCTTGCATAGAAAACTCCTTTCATTTATTATACCATACTTTCACAAGTGATGAATCTCCATAAATATTCAAAAATAATAGCCAAAATAGACAGAAAATTCTTGATTTTAGCTCATATTTATACTATAATCATAAACATTACACAACAAAGGAGATTGTTATGAAAAAAATCATTCATGCTTGGAATAAGGCAAGCCTGATCAAACGCATTTTGATTGGTATGCTTTGTGGAGGTATCCTAGGACTGACACTTCCTAACATTTCAGGAATTGGCCTGCTCGGAGATCTCTTTGTTGGTGGCCTCAAAGCCATCGCACCGATTTTAGTCTTTGCCCTCGTTGCCAATGCCCTTTCCCAACATAAAAAGGGGCAAGATAGCAACATGAAAACGGTTATCTTCCTTTACTTGGTAGGGACCTTTGCAGCGGCACTTGTTGCTGTCCTAGCAAGCTTTATTGTTCCTGTTGAAATTACCTTAAATAGTGCCAATACAGAAATCGCACCACCAGATGGGATTGGTCAGGTCCTCAGCAACCTCTTGCTCAAACTAGTCGATAATCCAGTCAATGCCCTTGTCACTGCCAACTACATCGGTATCCTATCTTGGGCAGTGATTTTCGGGATTGCTATGAGAGAAGCCAGCAAAAATAGTAAAGAATTATTGAATACCATAGCTGATGTGACTTCTAAAATTGTCGAATGGATCATCAACCTAGCACCATTTGGTATCCTTGGTCTTGTCTTCAAAACCATCTCTGATAAGGGAATCGGCAGTCTAGCCAACTACGGAATCTTGCTTGCCCTCTTGGTGACAACTATGTTCTTTGTGGCCCTAGTAGTCAATCCATTGATTGCCTTCCTCTTTATGAAGAGAAATCCTTATCCCCTCGTTTGGAAATGTTTGCGTGTCAGCGGTGTGACAGCCTTCTTCACTCGTAGCTCTGCGGCTAACATCCCTGTCAACATGAAACTTTGCCATGACCTTGGACTAGATCCAGATACCTATTCGGTTTCTATCCCACTTGGTTCTACTATCAACATGGCCGGAGCAGCGATTACCATTAACGTTTTGACCCTTGCTGCAGTAAATACTCTTGGAATCCCTGTTGACTTTGCAACAGCCTTTGTCCTCAGTGTGGTAGCAGCTATCTCAGCCTGTGGTGCTTCTGGTATTGCGGGAGGTTCCCTCCTTCTTATCCCAGTTGCTTGTAGCCTTTTCGGTATTTCTAACGATATTGCCATGCAAGTTGTCGGTGTTGGATTTGTCATTGGGGTCATCCAGGACTCATGCGAAACAGCCCTCAACTCTTCTACAGATGTCCTCTTTACTGCTGTTGCCGAATACGCAGCAGCCCGTAAGAAATAACTCATCAAGGCAAGCCTGCTCAGGTCTTGTCTTTTCCGCTTTTATCTAACTTACTAGGAAATCCTTATGTCTATTAGCCAACGTACGACCAAGCTCATCTTAGCTACCTGTCTTGCCTGCCTTCTTGCTTACTTTCTCAATCTCTCCTCAGCTGTCTCGGCTGGAATAATCGCCCTCTTGAGCCTATCCGATACCCGTAGAAGTACCTTAAAACTGGCCCGAAATCGCCTCTTTTCCATGCTTCTAGCTTTGGTTATCGGAGTTCTGGCTTTTCACTTGAGCGGATTTCATATCTGGAGCCTTGGCCTCTATCTAGCCCTCTATGTGCCTCTAGCCTACAAGATGGGATGGGAAATTGGCATCACACCAAGCACTGTTTTGGTTAGCCACCTCTTGGTACAAGAGACAACCTCTCCAGACCTTCTAGTCAACGAATTCCTTCTCTTTGCAATCGGTACAGGATTTGCCTTACTTGTCAATCTCTACATGCCTTCACGAGAAGAGGAAATTCATCATTACCACACATTGGTAGAAGAAAAGTTAAAAGATATCCTCCAGCGCTTCAAATATTATTTATCCAGAGGGGATGGACGCAACCGAGCACAACTGGTTGAAGAATTGGACACCCTTTTGGAAGAAGCCCTCAGACTGGTCTATCTAGATCACTCTGACCACCTCTTTCACCAGACCGACTACCATATCCACTATTTTGAAATGAGACAGCGACAAAGTCGTATCCTGCGAAACATGGCCCAGCAAATCAACACCTGTCACCTAGCTGCCAGTGAGAGTCTGATTTTGGCCCAGCTCTTTTCAAAAATTGCTGGTCAACTGAGCCAGACCAATCCTGCTTCTGATTTGCTAGATGAAATTGAACGTTATCTGAAAGTCTTCCGTAATCGCAGTTTGCCCAAGACAAGAGAAGAATTTGAAACCCGTGCCACACTTCTTCAACTCCTACGTGAAGCCAAAACCTTCATCCAAGTAAAAGTTGATTTTTATAAAAAATATGGGGCTCTTTGTCAACTGTAGTGGGTTGATGAAAAGCTAAGCTCGAGAAAGGACAAATTTCGTCCTTTCTTTTTTGATGTTCAGAGAGATAAAAATCCTTTTTTTGAAGTTTTCAAAGTTCCGAAATCC
>NZ_JASHCQ010000032.1:0-16222 GCF_047464035.1 Streptococcus mitis | reverse complement strand
ATTGTAGACTATATTGATTACTACAACAACAAACGAATTAAGGTAAAACTAAAAGGACTTAGCCCTGTACAATACAGAACTAAATCCTTTGCTTAAATTAATTGTCTAACTTTTTGGGGTCAGTACATTTCTTGGGTATCTTTTTTAAAATAAACGGAAGATTTCTTGGGTATCTTTTTTAAAATAAACGGAAGACATGGGATTCGAACCCACGCACGCTGTTACACGCCTACCGCGTTTCCAACACGGCCTCTTAAGCCTCTTGAGTAATCTTCCAATACTTACTCAAATAGTCTACCATAAAGGCCCCTATCTTGCAATAAAAATTCTAGAAATAAGAAAAATGATAGATTTTGAAAGAAAATGATAAAAAATGCTTGACTTTGAAAGAAAGTGTGATAGAATGAATAGTGTAAACGATAACAGGAGGTGATTCAGTGTTAAAAACAGAGCGGAAACAACTGATTTTAGAGGAGTTAAATCAACATCATGTAGTTTCTCTAGAAAAATTAGTTAGTTTGCTAGAGACCTCAGAATCAACGGTTCGAAGAGACTTGGATGAGTTGGAAGCGGAAAACAAGCTTCGTCGCGTGCATGGTGGAGCAGAAATACCCCACTCCTTGCAGGAAGAAGAAACCATTCAAGAAAAATCTGTCAAAAACCTTCAAGAGAAGAAGTTGCTGGCTCAGAAAGCAGCCTCTCTCATCAAGGAACAAGATGTTATCTTTATCGATGCTGGAACAACGACAGCCTTTTTGATTCATGAATTGGTTAATAAGAATGTCACAGTCGTGACCAACTCTATTCACCATGCAGCTCAGTTGGTTGAAAAGCAGATTCCAACTGTCATGGTTGGAGGAAGTGTCAAGATGGCAACAGATGCTAGCATCGGGGGCGTTGCTCTTAACCAGATTAACCAATTGCACTTTGACCGTGCCTTTATCGGGATGAATGGTGTGGACGATGGCTATTATACGACTCCTGATATGGAGGAGGGAGCTGTTAAGCGTGCTATTTTAGAAAATGCCAAACAGACCTATGTCTTGGTGGATTCGTCAAAAATTGGACAAACTTGCTTTGCCAAGGTAGCACCACTCAAACGAGCTATTGTTATCACAAGTCAAGGGCATGAGCTCTTGCAGGCTATTAAGGAGAAAACGGAGGTAATAGAAGTATGATTTATACAGTCACACTCAATCCATCCATTGACTATATCGTTCGTTTGGACCAAGTCCAAGTCGGTAGTGTCAATCGTATGGACAGTGATGATAAGTTTGCTGGTGGGAAAGGAATCAATGTCAGTCGTGTCTTGAAACGCTTGGATATTCCAAATACAGCGATTGGATTTATCGGTGGCTTTACTGGTAAATTTATCACAGATACTTTGGCAGAGGAAGAAATCGAGACACGTTTTGTCCAAGTGGCAGAAGATACTCGTATCAATGTTAAAATCAAAGCAGACCAAGAAACAGAAATAAACGGGACTGGTCCAAATGTGGAACCAGCCCAGTTAGAAGAATTGAAAGCTATTTTGTCTAGTTTGACTGCAGAAGACACGGTTGTATTTGCGGGTTCAAGTGCTAAGAATCTAGGTAATGTTATCTACAAGGAGCTAATTGCCTTGACCCGTCAGACTGGTGCGCAGGTGGTTTGTGATTTTGAAGGACAGACCTTGATTGATAGTTTGGACTACCAGCCACTTCTTGTAAAACCAAACAATCACGAACTTGGAGCTATCTTTGGAGTGAAACTCGAAAGTTTAGATGAAATTGAAAAATATGCTCGTCAGTTACTGGCTAAAGGTGCTCAAAACGTCATTATCTCTATGGCTGGTGACGGTGCTCTTCTTGTCACATCTGAGGGAGCTTACTTCGCAAAACCTATCAAGGGAACAGTCAAAAATTCAGTTGGAGCTGGTGACTCTATGGTTGCCGGATTTACAGGTGAATTTGTCAAATCTAAAGATGCAGTAGAAGCCTTCAAATGGGGAGTGGCTTGTGGAACGGCAACCACCTTCTCAGATGATTTAGCAACAGCAGAATTTATTAAAGAAACATATGAAAAAGTTGAGGTAGAAAAAAGATGAAAATTCAAGACCTATTGAGAAAAGATGTTATGTTGCTGGATTTGCAGGCGACTGAAAAAACAGCTGTCATTGAAGAGATGATTAAAAGTTTAACAGACCACGGTTATGTGACAGATTTTGAAACCTTTAAAGAAGGAATTTTGGCGCGTGAAGCCTTGACTTCTACAGGTTTGGGTGACGGAATTGCTATGCCTCACAGCAAAAACGCAGCTGTCAAAGAAGCGACAGTTCTCTTTGCCAAGTCAAATAAGGGTGTTGACTACGAGAGCTTGGATGGGCAACCAACTGATCTTTTCTTTATGATTGCAGCTCCAGAAGGTGCCAATGACACCCACTTGGCAGCATTGGCAGAATTGTCTCAATACTTGATGAAAGACGGCTTTGCTGATAAACTTCGTCAAGTAACATCAGCTGACCAAGTTATCGAACTTTTTGACCAAGCTTCAGAAAAAACTGAAGAGCCTGTTCAAGTACCTGCTAATGAAACTGGTGACTTTATCGTAGCTGTTACAGCTTGTACAACAGGTATTGCCCACACTTACATGGCCCAAGAAGCTCTTCAAAAAGTGGCTGCTGAAATGGGTGTTGGAATTAAGGTCGAAACTAACGGTGCCAGTGGTGTTGGTAACCAACTAACTGCGGAAGACATTCGTAAGGCTAAAGCTGTTATCATCGCAGCAGACAAGGCAGTTGAAATGGATCGTTTCGATGGTAAACCATTGATCAATCGTCCGGTTGCTGACGGTATCCGTAAGACAGAAGAATTGATTAACTTGGCTCTTTCAGGAGATGCTGAAGTCTACCGTGCTGCTAATGGAGCCAAAGCTGCAACAGCCTCTAACGAAAAACAAAGCCTTGGTGGTGCCTTCTACAAACACTTGATGAGTGGTGTATCTCAAATGTTACCATTCGTTATCGGTGGTGGTATCATGATTGCCCTTGCCTTCTTGATTGACGGTGCTTTGGGTGTTCCAAATGAAAACCTTGGCAATCTTGGTTCTTACCATGAGTTAGCTTCTATGTTCATGAAAATTGGTGGTGCAGCCTTTGGCTTGATGCTCCCAGTCTTTGCAGGTTATGTTGCCTACTCTATCGCTGAAAAACCAGGTTTGGTAGCAGGTTTCGTGGCTGGTGCTATTGCTAAAGAAGGTTTTGCATTTGGTAAAATTCCTTATGCCGCAGGTGGTGAAGCAACTTCAACTCTTGCAGGTGTCTCATCTGGTTTCCTAGGTGCCCTTGTTGGTGGATTTATCGCAGGTGCTTTGGTTCTTGCTATCAAGAAATACGTTAAAGTTCCTCGTTCACTTGAAGGTGCAAAATCAATCCTTCTATTGCCACTTCTTGGAACAATCTTGACTGGATTTGTCATGCTAGCTGTGAATATCCCAATGGCAGCAATCAACACTGCTATGAATGACTTCCTAGGCGGTCTTGGAGGAGGTTCAGCTGTCCTTCTTGGTATCGTCCTTGGTGGAATGATGGCTGTTGACATGGGTGGACCAGTTAATAAAGCAGCCTATGTCTTTGGTACAGGTACGCTTGCAGCGACTGTTTCTTCAGGTGGTTCCGTAGCCATGGCAGCGGTTATGGCTGGAGGAATGGTGCCACCACTTGCCATCTTTGTCGCAACTCTTCTTTTCAAAGATAAATTTACCAAAGAAGAACGTAACTCTGGTTTGACAAACATCATCATGGGCTTGTCATTTATCACTGAGGGAGCGATTCCATTTGGTGCTGCTGACCCAGCTCGTGCGATCCCAAGCTTTATCCTTGGTTCAGCAGTAGCAGGAGGCCTCGTTGGTCTTACTGGTATCAAACTCATGGCGCCACACGGAGGAATCTTCGTTATCGCCCTTACTTCAAATACCCTTCTTTACCTCGTTTCTGTCTTGGTAGGAGCAATCGTAAGTGGTGTGGTCTATGGTTACTTACGCAAACCTCAAGCATAAAACTTAGATAGAAAATAAAAAGATTGGACCGTTTGGTGCAGTCTTTTTCTCTTTCCGAAATGCCTGTGAAATATGGTATAATGGAAGAATGGCAAACAAGAATACAAGTAAAACAAGACGGAGACCGTCTAAAGCAGAACTCGAAAGAAAAAAAGCGATTCAACGAATGTTGATTTCCTTGGGAATCGCGCTTTTATTGATTTTTGCGGCCTTTAAATTAGGGGCTGCAGGTATCACTCTTTACAATTTAATTCGCTTATTGGTGGGGAGCCTAGCTTATCTAGCAATATTTGGCCTTGTGCTCTATCTCTTCTTTTTCAAGTGGATACGAAAACAAGAAGGACTCTTATCTGGATTTTTCACCATATTTGCTGGCCTGCTCCTGATTTTTGAGGCCTACTTAGTTTGGAAATATGGTTTGGGCAAGTCCGTTCTAAAAGGAACCATGGCTCAGGTTGTGACGGATTTAACTGGTTTTCGAACGACCAGTTTTGCTGGTGGAGGCTTGATTGGTGTTGGACTCTATGTGCCAACAGCCTTTCTCTTCTCAAATATCGGCACTTACTTTATTGGTTCTATCTTGATTTTAGCAGGCGCTCTCCTAATCAGTCCTTGGTCTGTTTACGATATTGCTGAATTCTTCAGTAGAGGATTTGCCAAATGGCGAGAAGGGCATGAGCGTCGAAAAGAGGAACGCTTTGTTAAACAAGAAGAAAAAGCTCGCCAAAAGGCTGAGGAAGAGGCTAGATTAGAACAAGAAGAGGCTGAAAAAGCCTTACTCGATTTGCCTCCTATTGATATGGAAACAGGTGAAATTCTGACAGCAGATGTTGTGCCTGACGTTCCACCTTTTCCAGAAGAAGAGTGGGTAGAACCAGAAATCATCCTGCCTCAAGCTGAACTTGAATTCCCTGAACAGGGAGATAACTCTGATGACGAAGATGTTCAGGTCGATTTTTCAGCCAAGGAGGCTCTTGAATACAAACTTCCAAGCTTACAACTCTTTGCACCGGATAAACCCAAAGACCAGTCTAAAGAGAAGAAAATCGTTCGGGAAAATATCAAAATCCTAGAAGAAACCTTTGCTAGCTTTGGTATCAAGGTAACAGTTGAACGGGCTGAAATTGGCCCATCAGTGACTAAGTATGAAGTCAAACCAGCAGTGGGTGTACGGGTCAACCGCATTTCCAATCTAGCAGATGACCTCGCTCTAGCCTTGGCAGCCAAGGATGTCCGGATTGAAGCACCTATCCCAGGGAAATCCCTAGTCGGAATCGAAGTACCCAACTCTGAGATTGCGACTGTATCTTTCCGCGAACTATGGGAACAATCTCAAACAAAAGCAGAAAATCTCTTGGAAATTCCTTTAGGAAAGGCTGTTAATGGAACCGCAAGAGCTTTTGACCTTTCTAAAATGCCCCACTTGCTAGTTGCAGGTTCAACGGGTTCAGGGAAGTCAGTAGCGGTTAACGGCATTATCGCTAGCATTCTGATGAAAGCAAGACCCGACCAGGTCAAGTTTATGATGGTGGACCCTAAGATGGTTGAGTTGTCTGTTTACAATGATATTCCCCACCTCTTGATTCCAGTTGTGACCAATCCACGTAAGGCTAGCAAGGCTTTGCAAAAGGTCGTGGATGAAATGGAAAATCGTTATGAACTCTTTGCCAAGGTGGGAGTTCGGAATATTGCAGGTTTTAATGCCAAGGTAGAAGAGTTTAATGCTCAGTCTGAGTACAAGCAGGTTCCGCTACCACTCATTGTTGTAATTGTGGATGAGTTGGCTGACCTTATGATGGTAGCCAGCAAGGAAGTGGAAGATGCTATCATTCGTCTCGGACAGAAGGCGCGTGCTGCAGGTATCCACATGATTCTTGCAACCCAGCGTCCATCCGTTGACGTCATTTCTGGTCTGATCAAGGCCAATGTCCCATCTCGTGTCGCTTTCGCAGTTTCATCAGGAACAGACTCCCGTACTATTTTAGATGAAAATGGAGCTGAGAAACTGCTTGGACGTGGAGATATGCTCTTTAAACCAATCGATGAAAATCATCCAGTTCGTCTCCAAGGCTCCTTTATCTCGGATGATGATGTCGAACGTATCGTAAACTTCATCAAGGCTCAGGCTGATGCGGACTACGATGAGAGTTTTGATCCAGGTGAGGTTTCTGAAAATGAAGGTGAATTTTCAGATGGTGAATCTGGTGGTGACCCGCTCTTTGAAGAAGCCAAGGCTTTGGTCATTGAGACCCAGAAAGCCAGCGCATCTATGATTCAGCGTCGTTTATCAGTTGGATTTAACCGTGCGACCCGCCTTATGGAAGAACTTGAGATGGCAGGTGTCATTGGCCCAGCTGAAGGTACCAAACCAAGAAAAGTTTTACAACAATAAAAAAATAGCTTCTTTCCAAGCTTGGAAGGAGGCTATTTTAGTGATTATTGATTAGTTTTATTTTCCGAAGTTGGAGTATTATTGGACTGTTTTTCACTATCAGTGGCAGGTTTACTTGGAGTAGGAGTAGAAGAATCCTGAGTTGCTGTTTTCTGCTCTTCTTTTTTCTCTTCCTTGACGCTGGATTTTGGCGTTTCCTCTTGCTGTGTTTTTTCTTGGGTAGTGTTAGTTTCCTTATTGGGACTAGTGTTTTCCTGAGGGGATTCCTTTTGAATTTCTTTGACAATTGTTGTCGTCTGGGTTGTCGTAGGTTCTTTTTTAGTATTTTTGTTATTATCCAAGGCGTTCATGATAGTGATACTAGCAGTAATTAAGCCAAGGATACTAGCGATAGTAGCAACGGTTTTTTGAAAGACTGTAAAGCCTTTTTTGATGTGTTCTGTTTTTGGTTTTGAAGTTCTACGATAATTAGACATACATTCTCTCCTTTGATTAAAACTTATTATACCGCATTTCTTTAAAAAAATCTTAAAAAAAGAGGAATTGCCCTTTCTTGTCGCAGGCTCCGTTTCATGATACAATAGAAGGAGTGATTTTAGAAAGCGTGAGAAAACATGATTTACTTTGATAATTCGGCGACGACAAAGCCCTATCCAGAAGCCCTTGAAACCTATATGCAGGTGGCTTCAAAAATTTTAGGAAACCCATCTAGTCTCCATCGTTTGGGAGACCAGGCAACACGAATTTTAGATGCTTCCCGTCAGCAAATTGCAGATTTAATTGGCAAGAAAAGTGATGAAATCTTCTTTACTTCTGGTGGAACAGAAGGGGATAACTGGGTTATCAAGGGTGTGGCCTTTGAAAAAGCCCAGTTTGGCAAGCACATCATCGTATCAGCCATTGAACATCCGGCAGTCAAAGAGTCAGCCCTTTGGTTGAAAAATCAAGGGTTTGAGGTAGATTTTGCTCCAGTTGATAACAAAGGATTTGTAGACGTTGAGGCACTAGCAGATTTGATAAGACCTGATACGACCCTCGTTTCCGTCATGGCTGTGAACAATGAAATCGGTTCTGTTCAGCCCATTGAGGCTATTTCAGAACTGTTAGCAGACAAGCCGACTATTTCCTTCCACGTTGATGCGGTTCAGGCACTTGCCAAGATTCCGACTGAAAAGTATCTGACAGAACGAGTGGATTTTGCGACTTTCTCTAGTCACAAGTTTCACGGAGTTCGAGGTGTTGGATTTGTCTATATCAAGTCTGGCAAGAAGATTACACCTCTGTTGACTGGTGGTGGTCAGGAGCGTGATTATCGTTCAACAACTGAAAATGTGGCAGGAATTGCAGCGACAGCCAAGGCTCTCCGTTTGTCTATGGAAAAGCTAGGTTTCTTTACTAGCAAGACTGGGCAGATGAAGGCAGTGATTCGCCAAGCCCTTCTGGACTATCCAGATATTTTTGTCTTTTCAGATGAGGAAGACTTTGCCCCTCATATTCTGACTTTTGGAATCAAGGGTGTTCGCGGTGAAGTCATTGTTCATGCCTTTGAAGACTATGATATTTTCATCTCAACGACCTCTGCTTGTTCATCCAAGGCAGGGAAGCCTGCAGGGACTTTGATTGCCATGGGAGTGGACAAGGATAAGGCCCAGTCAGCTGTACGTTTAAGCCTAGACCTTGAAAATGATATGAGTCAGATTGAGCAGTTTTTGACCAAGTTAAAATTGATTTACAATCAAACTAGAAAAGTAAGATAGGAGCATTCATGCAGTATTCAGAAATTATGATTCGCTACGGTGAGCTGTCAACCAAAGGCAAAAACCGTATGCGTTTCATCAATAAACTTCGCAATAATATTTCAGACGTTTTGTCTATCTATCCCCAAGTTAAGGTAACAGCAGATCGTGACCGTGCCCACGCTTACCTCAATGGAGCAGATTACACAGCAGTAGCAGAATCGCTCAAACAAGTTTTTGGAATTCAAAACTTTTCCCCTGTTTATAAGGTTGAAAAATCTGTAGAAGTTTTGAAGTCTTCTGTCCAAGAGATTATGCAGGACATCTACAAGGAAGGCATGACCTTTAAAATCTCTAGCAAGCGTAGCGACCACAACTTTGAACTTGACAGTCGTGAACTCAACCAAACGCTTGGAGGAGCTGTTTTCGAAGCAATTCCAAACGTACAAGCTCAAATGAAAAGTCCTGATATCAATCTCCAAGTGGAGATTCGAGAAGAGGCAGCCTACCTTTCTTATGAAACCATTCGTGGGGCTGGTGGTTTGCCAGTTGGAACTTCAGGTAAAGGTATGCTCATGTTGTCAGGAGGGATCGACTCACCTGTAGCAGGTTATCTTGCTCTTAAACGTGGGGTAGATATTGAGGCAGTTCACTTTGCCAGCCCACCTTACACCAGTCCTGGTGCTCTTAAAAAAGCCCAAGACTTGACCCGTAAATTGACCAAGTTTGGGGGAAATATCCAGTTTATCGAAGTTCCTTTCACAGAGATTCAAGAGGAAATTAAGGTCAAGGCGCCGGAAGCTTATTTGATGACTCTAACTCGTCGCTTTATGATGCGGATTACCGACCGTATTCGTGAGGTACGAAATGGTTTGGTTATCATCAATGGGGAAAGTCTAGGTCAAGTAGCCAGCCAAACCCTTGAAAGTATGCAGGCTATCAATGCTGTTACCAACACTCCCATCATCCGTCCAGTTGTGACCATGGATAAGTTGGAAATCATCGATATTGCACAAGAAATTGATACCTTTGACATTTCTATCCAGCCTTTTGAGGACTGTTGTACGATTTTTGCACCTGACCGTCCGAAAACAAATCCTAAGATTAAGAATGCCGAGCAGTACGAAGCGCGTATGGATGTTGAAGGCTTGGTTGAGCGAGCAGTGGCTGGAATCATGATCACTGAAATCACACCTCAAGCTGAAAAAGATGAAGTGGATGACTTGATTGACAATCTGCTCTAATCAGAAAATCCAAAAGAATTTAGAAAATTAAATGAAAAAGTTAGTTTTTAATTCCAAAAACGGAAGCAAAACTAACTTTTTTTCTATTTTTATGGTATAATGAGATAAAATTTTGAATATAGAGAGTTTTCTGACAATGAATCAATCCTACTTTTATTTAAAAATGAAAGAACACAAACTCAAGGTTCCTTATACAGGTAAGGAACGCCGTGTACGTGTTCTTCTTCCTAAAGATTATGAGAAAGACACGGATCGTTCCTATCCTGTTGTTTACTTTCATGACGGGCAAAATGTTTTTTATAGCAAGGAGTCTTTCATTGGCCATTCATGGAAGATTATCCCAGCTATTAAGCGAAATCCTGATATCAGTCGCATGATTGTCGTTGCCATTGACAATGATGGTATGGGGCGGATGAATGAGTATGCGGCTTGGAAGTTCCAAGAATCTCCTATCTCAGGGCAGCAGTTTGGTGGTAAGGGTGTGGAGTATGCCGAGTTTGTCATGGAGGTGGTCAAACCTTTTATCGATGAGACCTACCGTACTAAAGCTGACCGCCAGCATACGGCTATGATTGGCTCATCACTAGGCGGCAATATTACCCAGTTTATCGGTTTGGAATACCAAGACCAAATTGGTTGTCTAGGCGTCTTTTCATCTGCTAACTGGCTTCACCAAGACGCCTTTAATCGCTATATTGAACTCCAGAAATTATTGCCTGACCAGCGTATCTTTATCTATGTTGGAACAGAAGAAGCAGATGATACGGACAAAACCCTGATGGCTGGTAATATCAAACAAGCCTATATCGATTCGTCTCTTCGGTATTACCATGATTTGATAGCAGGTGGGGTACACTTAGATAATCTTGTCTTGAAAGTTCAGTCTGGTGCCATCCATAGTGAGATTCCATGGTCGGAAAATTTACCAGACTGTCTGAGATTTTTTGCAGAGAAATGGTAAGTTAGGAAAGGAGAAAGATAATGCATATTGAAAACCTCAGCCACTGGAGTGGTCACCTCAACCGTGAAATGTACCTCAACCGTTATGGACATGCTGGGATTCCAGTTGTGGTTTTTGCTTCATCAGGTGGTAGTCACAACGAATACTATGATTTTGGCATGATTGATGCCTGTGCTTCTTTTATCGAGGAAGGCCGTGTCCAGTTCTTTACCCTATCCAGTGTTGACAGTGAGAGCTGGTTGGCCACTTGGAAAAATGGTCACGACCAAGCGGAAATGCACCGTGCCTACGAGCGCTATGTGATTGATGAGGCAATTCCTTTTATCAAGCACAAGACAGGTTGGTTTGATGGTATGATGACGACAGGTTGCTCCATGGGCGCCTACCATGCAGTCAACTTTTTCCTCCAACATCCAGATGTCTTTACCAAGGTGATTGCTCTCAGTGGTGTTTACGACGCACGTTTCTTTGTCGGCGATTACTACAATGACGATGCTATTTACCAAAACTCGCCAGTAGATTATATCTGGAACCAGAACGACGGCTGGTTTATTGACCGTTATCGTCAGGCAGAGATTGTGCTGTGTACGGGTCTTGGTGCATGGGAACAAGACGGTCTACCATCCTTTTACAAGCTCAAAGAAGCCTTTGACCAGAAACAAATTCCAGCCTGGTTTGCTGAATGGGGACACGATGTCGCCCACGACTGGGAATGGTGGCGCAAACAAATGCCTTATTTCCTTGGAAATCTCTATTTATAAAAGGAGTTACCTATGAATTACCTTGTTATTTCTCCCTACTATCCGCAAAACTTTCAACAGTTTACAATTGAGCTAGCTAATAAAGGTATCACAGTCTTGGGAATTGGTCAAGAACCATATGAGCAATTGGATGAACCTTTACGTAATAGCTTGACCGAGTATTTCCGTGTAGATAATCTTGAGAACATAGACGAAGTCAAACGTGCAGTTGCTTTTCTCTTTTATAAACATGGCCCAATTGACCGCATCGAGTCTCACAATGAATACTGGCTTGAGCTGGATGCAACACTCAGAGAACAATTCAATGTCTTTGGTGCCAAACCAGAGGATCTCAAAAAGACGAAATTTAAGTCTGAAATGAAGAAACTTTTCAAAAAAGCAGGTGTCCCCGTGGTACCTGGAGCTGTTATCAAGACGGAAGCAGATGTTGATCAAGCTGTGAAAGAAATCGGCCTTCCAATGATTGCCAAACCTGATAATGGAGTGGGCGCAGCGGCCACCTTCAAGCTTGAGACAGAAGACGATATCAATCACTTCAAGCAAGAATGGGACCATTCGACCGTTTATTTCTTTGAGAAATTTGTCACGTCTAGTGAAATCTGTACCTTTGATGGTCTTGTGGACAAGGATGGTAAAATCGTCTTTTCAACGACCTTTGACTACGCCTATACACCACTTGATCTCATGATTTACAAGATGGACAATTCCTACTATGTGCTCAAGGATATGGATCCTAAACTGCGCAAATATGGTGAAGCGATTGTTAAGGAATTTGGTATGAAAGAACGTTTCTTCCATATCGAGTTTTTCCGTGAAGGGGATGATTACATCGCTATTGAGTACAATAATCGTCCTGCAGGTGGTTTCACAATTGATGTTTATAATTTTGCTCATTCCTTGGATCTCTATCGTGGCTATGCAGCTATTGTCGCAGGAGAAGAGTTTCCAGCGTCAGACTTTGAACCTCAGTATTGTTTGGCTACATCACGTCGTGCAAATGCTCACTATGTCTATTCTGAGGAGGACTTGCTTGCTAAATACAGCCAGCAGTTCAAGGTTAAAAAAATCATGCCAGCTGCCTTTGCGGAACTTCAAGGAGATTACCTTTATATGCTGACAACTCCGAGTCGACAAGAAATGGAGCAAATGATTGCAGATTTCGGACAACGTCAAGAATAAGAACTTTCGGATTAAGGAAAATTACTCCCTTAATCCTTTTGTTTTTTATAAGAAATAAAACCGCTTTCTCATATATTCTTTTAGAAAACATATTGCTAAAAGATATAAAAATTGATAGAATAAGGATTGTCTAAAAAATTTTAAGGAGAATCTATCAAATGGATTTCACATGGGCAATTAAATATGCCACTGAATTTTTGGCCACTGCTATTTTGATCATTCTTGGAAATGGTGCAGTTGCCAACGTTGAACTTAAAGGTACGAAAGGTCACCAAAGTGGCTGGATCGTTATCGCTGTTGGTTATGGTATGGGGGTTATGATTCCAGCCTTGATGTTTGGTAACGTCTCAGGTAACCACATCAACCCAGCCTTCACTCTTGGACTTGCGATCAGCGGTCTCTTCCCTTGGGCACAAGTAGCGCCTTATATCATTGCACAAGTTTTGGGTGCTATCTTTGGTCAAGCCTTGGTTGTGGCAACACACCGCCCATATTACTTGAAAACTGAAAATCCAAACAATATCTTGGGTACTTTCTCAACCATTTCAAGTTTGGATAATGGTACAAAAGAAGCACGTTTCGCAGCAACTGTTAACGGTTTTGTAAACGAGTTTGTTGGTTCATTTGTTCTTTTCTTTGCAGCTCTTGGAATGACTAAAAACTTCTTTGGTGCTGAACTAGTATCAAAAGCACAAGCAGCTATCAATGCTCAAGTTGCTCAAGCAACTACTCAAGGTCAAACAATTCCTCAAGAGCAAGTAACAGCAGCACTTGACCAAGCTAAAGAACAAGTGGCACCATTTATGACATCTGGTCTTGGAATTGCTCACTTGGCACTTGGATTCCTTGTTATGGCCTTGGTAACATCACTTGGTGGACCTACAGGACCTGCCTTGAACCCAGCCCGTGACTTGGGACCACGTCTCCTTCATGCTTTCCTTCCAAAATCAGTTCTTGGTGAGCACAAAGGTGATTCAAAATGGTGGTACTCTTGGGTACCAGTAGTAGCACCGATCGCAGCAGCAATTGCGGCAGTAGCTATCTTCAAATTCCTTTACCTATAAGACATTGAAACCGGGGAAATCCTCGGTTTTTTTATATGAAATTTTTACGAAAAATCGGTAAATTTGAGCATAATATCTTGTAAAAAATTCTAAAATCCTTTAAAATAAAAGAGTTGGAGGAATTTATGAATGTAAATCAAATTGTACGGATTATTCCTACTTTAAAAGTTAATAATAGAAAATTAAATGAAACATTTTATATTGAAACCCTTGGTATGAAGGCCTTGTTAGAAGAATCGGCCTTTCTATCACTAGGTGATCAAACAGGTCTAGAAAAGCTGGTTTTAGAAGAATCTCCAAGTATGCGAACTCGTAAGGTAGAGGGAAGAAAAAAGCTGGCTAGATTGATTGTCAAGGTAGAAAATCCTTTGGAAATTGAAGGACTATTATCTAAAACAGATTCGATTCGTCAATTATATAAGGGGAATAATGGCTACGCATTTGAAGTTTTCTCACCAGAAGATGATTTAATTTTGATTCATGCAGAAGATGATAGAGCCAGTCTAGTAGAAGTAGAAGAAAAGCCTGAATTTCGAACAGATTTGGAATCAATTTCTTTGAGTAAGTTTGAGATTTCTATGGAATTACACCTTCCAACTGATATCGAAAGTTTCTTGGAATCATCTGAAATGGGGGCATCACTTGATTTTATCCCAGCTCAGGGGCAGGATTTGACTGTGGACAATACGGTTACTTGGGACTTATCTATGCTTAAGTTCTTGGTCAATGAATTAGACATAGCAAGTCTTCGTAAGAGATTTGAGTCTACCGAATATTTTATTCCTAAGTCTAAAAAATTCTTCCTTGGAAAAGATAGAAATAATGTTGAATTGTGGTTTGAAGAAGTATGAAGTGGACCAAGATTATTAAAAAAATAGAAGAACAAATCGAGGCAGGGATTTATCCCGGAGCCTCTTTTGCGTATTTTAAGGACAATCAATGGACGGAGGTCTATGTCGGCCAGAGTGACCCAGAGCATGGCCTACAGACTGAGGTAGGACTTGTTTATGACCTAGCTAGTGTTAGCAAGGTTGTTGGAGTTGGCACAGTTTTTACTTTTTTGTGGGAAAAAGGCAAATTAGATATTGATAGACCGGTAACAGATTTTTTAGCTGAGAGTGATTATTCAGACATCACTATTCGCCAGCTCTTAACTCACGCTACAAATCTTGATCCGTTTATTCCTAATCGTGATCTTTTAACAGCCCCTGAATTAAAGAAAGCGATGTTTCATCTCAACAGACGAAGTCAGCCAGCCTTTCTTTATTCGGATGTCCATTTTTTGCTTTTGGGCTTTATTTTGGAAAGAATATTTAATCAAGACCTGGATGTAATTTTACAAGAACAAGTTTTGAAACCTTGGGGAATGAATGAAACCCAGTTTGGGCCTGTTGAGCTTGCTGTTCCAACAGTCAGAGGTGTAGAGGCAGGCATAGTGCATGATCCCAAAGCTCGTCTCTTGGGCAGACATGCTGGTAGTGCTGGTTTGTTTTCGACTGTGAAGGATTTACAAATCTTTTTAGAACACTATTTAGAGGACGATTTTTCAAGAGATTTGAGTCAAAATTTTTCTCCTTTGAATGACAAGGAACGTTCTTTAGCATGGAATTTGGAAGGAGACTGGCTAGACCATACGGGCTATACAGGTACCTTTATCATGTGGAATCGTCAGAAGCAAGAAGCGGCTATTTTTCTATCGAATCGTACCTATGAAAAGGATGAGAGGGCTCAATGGATTTTAGACCGCAATCAAGTGATGGACTTGATTCGTAAAGAAGAGTAAGGAGAGACATGTCAAATAGTTTAAAAGGGACTCTATTAACAGTTGTTGCTGGTATTGCTTGGGGCTTGTCAGGAACGAGTGGCCAGTATCTGATGGCACACGGAATTTCGGCGTTGGTCTTGACCAACTTACGCCTTTTAATAGCCGGTGGAATTCTCATGTTCTTGGCTTATGCTACTGCAAAGGATAAAATGCTGGCCTTTTTAAAGGATAGAAAAAGTTTGTTGTCTCTTCTCGTTTTTGCTCTGATTGGTCTTTTTCTCAATCAATTTGCCTATTTGTCTGCAATTCAGGAAACCAATGCAGGTACCGCAACAGTGCTTCAGTATGTTTGTCCTGTTGGGATTTTGATTTATAGCTGTATCAAAGATAAGGTGGCACCGACACTGGGAGAGATAGTTTCTATCATATTAGCTATCGGAGGGACCTTTCTTATTGCAACCCATGGTCAGTTGGACCAGTTATCTATTACACATTCTGGCCTATTTTGGGGTCTCTTTTCTGCCTTGACTTATGCTCTGTATATCATTTTGCCCATATCCTTGATTAAGAAGTGGGGGAGCAGTTTGGTCATAGGTGTGGGAATGGTCATAGCAGGTTTGGTCGCCCTTCCTTTTACAGGGGTTCTACAGACCACTATACCGACTAGTCTTGATTTTCTCCTTGCGTTTGCGGGCATTATCCTTATCGGGACTGTCTTTGCTTATACAGCCTTCTTAAAGGGAGCCAGTTTGATTGGACCAGTTAAGTCAAGCTTGTTGGCTTCGATCGAGCCAATTTCGGCGGTTTTCTTTGCCTTTCTAATCATGAATGAACAATTTTATCCCATTGATTTTCTTGGTATGGCAATGATATTGTTTGCTGTAACTCTGATTTCTTTGAAAGATTTACTCTTGGAAAAATAAAAAGACTCTTTGTCCGTGATGACAGAGAGTTTTTTCGGCTCTATAATATTTGTAGTGGGTAACCCCCTATAGATATTATAGAGCCGATTTTTGTGTAGAAAAAAAGTCCCATAAGATCTATAATGAAAAGCGATCAAACAACTCATTAGAAAGATTCATATG